>JAHJDS010000129.1 GCA_018812395.1 Pseudomonadota bacterium | reverse complement strand
GGCCGAGGCCGGTGAATTAAGAGGCGTCGTGGCCGCCGTCAGCCACGAGATGAGGACCCCGCTGAACGCGATCGTGGGGCTGACCGATCTGGCCCTGGGGACCCGGCTCTCTCCCCGCCAACGCGACTACCTGACCAAGATCCGATCCTCGGCCCAGGGGCTGTCGGCCCTGATCGATGACATCCTGGACCTGTCCAAGATCGAGGCGGGCCGGATGGACCTCGAGCGGCGTGACTTCCAGCTCCTCGATGTCCTCGACGCGGTGGCCGATTTGTTCGCCGGGCGGCTGTTCGAGAAACCCCTCGACCTGGTGTTCCTGACCGAAGACGATGTGCCCGAGTCCCTGATCGGTGACGCCCTGCGCCTCCGGCAGATCCTGATCAACCTGGTGGGCAATGCCCTCAAGTTCACCGATGAGGGCGAGGTGGTGGTCGGCGTCCACGTCAAGGACCGGGACGGCCGCACGGTGGAACTCGAGTTTTCGGTCCGAGACACCGGCCTCGGCATCACGCCCTCGAAGATCCCGGGACTTTTTCAGTCGTTCATTCAGGCCGAGGCCTCGACGACCAGGGAAAGGGGCGGCACGGGCCTGGGTCTGGCCATCGCCAAGGGCCTGGTGGAGATGATGGCGGGCCGCCTCCGGGCCGAGAGTGAACCCGGGGCGGGCAGCACGTTTACCTTTACCGCCCGGTTTGGCCGGCGACCGGACGCCCAGGGCGGTTTGGTGGTGACGCCGGTCGACCGGCGCGGGATGGCCGTCCTGGTGGCCGAGGGGAATGAGTCCGCCCGGGAGATGATGTGCCGTATTCTGACCTCGCTCTCTTTCAGTCCGACGGCGGTTGATTCCGGGCCGGCGTTGCTGGACCGGCTGGATCGGGCGACGGACGACCAGGCATTCGGCCTGGCCGTCGTGGATTGGCGGCTGCCCGGCGGGGGAGGGGTCGGCGCCCTTCGCCGCCTCAGACGGGAAGCGCGGTGGTCGAGCTTGCCCGTGGTCATGACCACGGTCTTCGGGGCCGAGGGGGTGATGGATCGGGCCGAAGAAGCCGGCGTCAACGCCTTTGTCTTCAAGCCGGTCAAGCGGTCGATGCTCGGCGAAACCTTGCTCCAGGTGTTGAATTCCCCGCTCCGGGGCGCCACCGTCGCCGGGCCGCAGGCGGGCGATCGGCCCGAGGTCAAGCGGCTGGCCGGGGCTCAGGTCCTGCTGGTCGAGGACAACGATCTCAATCGCCAAGTGGTCACCGAACTGCTCCAGGGCGCGGGCCTCATCGTCCATGGCGCCGCCGACGGCGTCCGGGCCCTGGCCGCCGTGGACGGACTCGCCTTTGACGCCGTGCTGATGGACATCCAGATGCCGCGGCTGGACGGCTACGAGACGACCCGCCGCCTGCGGGCCGACGAGCGGCATCGTCACCTCCCGATCATCGCCATGACCGCTCACGCCGGACAGGTTGACCGGGAAATGTGCCTCCAGGCCGGCATGAACGACCACATCGCCAAACCGATCGACTTCGACCGACTGCTGGCCGTGCTGGACCAGTGGATCGGGGCCCGGGATGGTCGCCGCTCGGGGCCGTTTTCATGGGAACCGGAGCCGAACCGGATGGATGTCTTTCCCGGCCTGGACCTGGCCGGGGGTCTGCAAAAACTGGGCGGCGACCGGGCCCTGCTCCACAAGACCATGCGACGCTTCAAGGCCGACTACGCCCGCGCGGCGGCCGAGTTGCGATCGTTTCTGGAGGCCGAGGACTGGGACGCCGCCCACCACCTGGCGCACGGCATCAAGGGCCTGGCCGCCCTGTTCGCGCCCCGGCTGGCCGAAGCGGTCCGCGCTCTGGAGATCGACCTCAAGTCCGGAGGAACGGCCGGGCTGGGCGAGCGGCTCCAGGACTTTAGCCGGGCCCTGGAGGAGGTCCTGGCCGCGGCCGACGACCTGGCCGACCGGGGGAGGCGTCCCCCGGATTTGACGCCGGAGAGGCGGGCGTGGGACGTGGACGTCCTCCGGCCCATACTCGGCGATCTGGCCGGATTGATCGAGGCCGAGAAGCTGGAGGCCGCGCGGCTCGTCGGCCGGCTGCAGGATTTGCTGGACGACTGCGGCCTGGACGATGACCTGGAGCGGCTGGACGACCAGATCTGCGACCTGGACTTCCGCGCGGCCGCCGCCACGCTGGCCCGCATCGCCTTGGCCTTGGGCGTCGAGCCCTAGGTGTCTGTCGGAAAAAGTCGCCGGGGACTTTTTCCGACTAGCAATTGCTACAAATCGCTTGTCTTTTTCAAAGACCGCGTGATTTGCCGGGCCATCCATGGCCCGGCTGGGAGCCTGGTACGAAAAACTCCGACAGGCTCCTAGCCCGTAACGGACAAACACCGGGCGAACGTTGTCATCCATTCAGGAGGCGAATCTGCGCCTGACGATTTTCGCCCTGGCCGGGGCGTCGTCCACCACCTCGTCCAGTTCCCCCAGAAAGGCCCACAGCTCCCGCCCGAGGCGGTCGGGGTCGCCTCCGTCCTGATAGAGTTTATGGACGTACATGTCGGCCAGGCGGTTGACGAACCGGTGCGGCAAATAACAGGCGGCGCAGGCCCGGATCGACATCTGGCGTTG
>JAHJDS010000128.1 GCA_018812395.1 Pseudomonadota bacterium | reverse complement strand
GTATTAGTAACGGCTCAGTTGCTACTGTATTAGAAATAAAGCATCCAAAGAAGACGGTATCTCGAAGAGACCTTGATCAAATAGAAAGCTATGTTGATTTTGCTGAAAACGCGTTTGCAACCGCCACAGGCCATGATGCCCCGAGGCACGTTAATGGGCTACTAGTTGTTGGGAAAATGAGTACACGCGGTGAGCTTCGTGGGAAAATCAGACGCCTCGCTGGTGATGATATCAGGGTACAAACTTACGCTGACCTACGGAAACGAGCCATGCAGTTCTATGATGAAGTGGATAGTCGCCTCCGGGTTATAGCGCCGGAATACGCCCGGTACAGGCAAGAGCGAATGCAACGGGAACAGGCATGACCGGCCAATCGCTAACAGCCATTGACCTATTTTCGGGCCCGGGAGGCCTTTCTTTGGGTTTGCAAAAGGCGGGCTTCGACGTTCGCGCGGCCGTCGAAATAGATTCCACTTCCGCAGCCACCTATAGACTTAATCATACACAAGGGAACGTGATAGACAAAGACATACGAGAGGTTCACGGGACAGAGCTTGCTCGTGCCGTCGGCGAGTCAAGTGTAGCGGTAATCGCCGGTTGCGCGCCCTGCCAGGGGTTTTGCTCGCTTGCCCGGAGGGGCGCAAAGGACGACCCGCGAGATCGCCTCCTGGCCGAAATGGCGCGATTGATAGAGGAGTTTCGGCCCGACGCCGTGGTCATGGAAAACGTACCAGGACTGCAGACACAGGGCCGGTTAGTCTTCAAGAAGTTTCTTACGTCTCTTAACGACCTCGGTTATTACTCAAATTGGGGCGTAATACAAATGGCGGACTACGGAGTTCCACAATCTCGTCGGCGATTGGTTTTGACTGCGGGCCGAGGAATAGTGATACCTCTGCCCAAAACTACTCATTCAGTGCGCCCTAACGCTAAAAACAACCTATCTCCATGGATAACTCTTCAAGAAGCGATCGGGGCTATGCAAAAGCCAGTAACGCTCAGCCAAGCTAAACGGGCTGGTGGGCCTCGTGAATTTAACTGGCACGTAGTGCGTGACCTTCAACCGCAAACAAAGGCGAGACTTGACGCAGCTATTCCCGGAAAGACTTGGCTGAACGTAAAAGAGAAAATCCGGCCAAAGTGTCATCAAGGTGGCTACAGGGGCTTTACCAATTCTTACGGCCGCATGAGTTGGGATCAGGTCTCGGCCACCATAACAGCAGGATGTACCACGGCTTGTAAGGGACGTTTCGGCCACCCGGACCCTAAACGGACTACTATTTCCGTACGCGAAGCTGCCATTTTGCAAACATTTCCTGAGGATTACCAGTTCGCCTCGGATAAGATTGACGCCGTTTGCCAAATGATAGGGAACGCGGTGCCTCCGAGATTTGCTCAAGCGCTGGGAATGCAAGTCAAAGCATCACTGGAAGCTCACTATGGGGCGCTGGCCTCAAAAAACTAGGGATCAGCCCACCACCTTCGGAAGCTTGTCACGTTCCGAACTGATGTCACGTGTTAGAAGTAGGGGAAACGAGACTACCGAGGGCAAGCTGAGAAGTATGCTTCAAGAGGTAGGGTTGGTCGGCTGGAAATGCCACGCAGACTTGCCGGGCAAGCCTGACTTCGTATGGCCTAAACATAAAGTAACCGTGTTCGTAGATGGGTGTTTTTGGCACGGCCACGAATGCGGGAAGAATATTAAACCCAAGGCTAATGCGGAACTATGGCAAGCCAAAATAGAAAACAATAAACGGCGAGACCGACGCGTTGTTCGTCAATTGCGAGGAATGGGTTGGGGCGTCATTCGAATATGGGAATGTGAGTTGACGAAAAACCCCGAGGGCTGCATTACTCGCATAAAGAGACTTCTTGCCCGCAAGAAAAGGCAACTCTCCACAATGACTCGCGACTAGTCAATCCCCTTAATATCATTTTGTATTAATACAAAGGTCCATTTAGACCGAGTTGCCGGCCTCGAAGCCGGCGTCAATGGCCTCGGGAATGCGGCCCACCTGGGCCGCGTCGCCGATCAGCCTTACCTCGACGCCCGGCAGGTCCTTGATGGCCTCAAAAAGCGCCGTGTCCGGCGCGGCGCCCGCGGCCAGGACCACCGTGTCCGCCGGCATGGACTGCCGCTCGCCGTCGCCGACCTGGTAGACGACCTCCTCGGGGGTGATCTCGACCACCTTGGCGCTGGACTTGGCCGAAATCCCATACAGCTTGAGCTTTTTAAAGTAGACCCACTTGGTGGACGGGCCGATGTCCGCGCCGATCTTGCCCAGCATCTCGAGGACCGTCACCCGGCGCAGGCCGTCGAACAGATGGTCCCGCACGAACTCGGCCGTTTCGGCCTGATGCACGGTCAGGAAGTAGAGCTGATCCGGGGCGATCATCCCGGCCCGGGCCAAATAGATGGCCGTCTCGAGGCCGACCAGGCCGCCGCCGACCACGATCACGTTTTTCCCGGCGACGACCTTGCGCTTGAGCACGTCCCAGGCCTGGACCACGTGGGGCAAGTCCACGCCGGGCAGGTCGGGTCTGATCGGCCGGGCCCCGGTGGCGACGATCACCGCTTCGGCCGGGTGGTCCTGGACGTCCTCGGCGGTCATCCGCCGGCCGGAGAGCACCCTGACCCCGGCCTCGGCCAGTGACCGCCGAAAGTAGCTGATCAGGCGCGGGAACTCGGTCTTGCCGGTCGGCTGGGCCCACCACCGCACCTGGCCGCCCAGGTTGCGGCCGGCGTCCACCAGGGTCACCCGGTGCCCCCGCCGGGCCGCGGTCAGGGCCGCCTCCATGCCGGCCGGTCCGCCGCCGATGACCAGGACCTCCTTGGACTCGGCGCTCGGCGCCAGGGCCGGCTCCCCCTCCTTGCCGGCCAGGGGATTGACCATGCAGCCCACGGGCCGGGCCAGAAAGACGTGGTCAAAACAGCGCTGATTGCAGGCCGTGCAGGGCCGGATGAACCGGAGCTTGGTCTCGGCCGCTTTCTGCGGCAGGTCCGGGTCGGCGATCAGCCCCCGGCCGATGCAGATCAAATCAAGCGCCCCGGTCTTCAGATAATCCTCGGCCGCGGTCAAATCGGTGATCCGGTTGCTCCCGGCCACCGGGATCTTGACCGCCTCTTTCACCCCCCGGGCCAGATACAGAAAACCCAACCGGGGCAGATCGATGGTGATCTGGGGCACCCGGGTCTCGTGCCAGCCCCCGGTGACGTTGATCATGTCCAGGCCGGCCTCGGCCGCCAGGGCCGCGAACCGGGCCGCCTCGGAGTTGGTGCCGCCGCCGGGCACGAAGTCGTTGCCGGCGATGCGCATCCCGACCATGAATTTTCCGCCCACCGCCTCCCGCACGGCCCGGATGACCTCCAGGCCGAACCGGGCCCGGTCCTCGAAGTCCCCGCCGTACTCGTCCTCCCGCTTGTTGATCACCGGCGACAGGAACTGGGGGATGAGGTAGCCGGCCGAGCCGATGATCTCGACCGAGGAGAAGCCGGCCTCCTTGGCCCGGACCGCGGCCGCGGCAAAGGCCTGGATCACCGCCTGGATGTCCTCGTGGGTCATCTCCCGGGCCTCTTCCTTGGTGAACTTCGAGACATGGGCCGAACTGGAGATGGCCTGCTGGCCGCCGATCAAGAACGAATGGGAGTAGGCCCCGGCGTGGTAGAGCTGGGCCGAGATGGGCACCCCGTGGGACCGGACCGCCTCGGCCAGGCGCTTCAGGCCGGGGAGGTACTGGTCGTCCTTGAGGGCGATGAACCACCCGCCGCCGCCCAGGCCGTCCACCGAGCAGCCGCCGACGACGATCAATCCCGGGCCGCCCTGGGCCCGGCGCTCGTAGAACCTGACGAGTTGATCGGTCACCTCGCCGGTGGGGGTGTAGCCCAGGTGCATGGCCGGCATGACGATCCGATTCTTGAGGGTCAGCGATCCGACCTGGATGGGGCTCATCAATGTCTGGAGCATGATCTCTCCCCTATACTCGGGACATCGCGCCCGGTTACTTGCCGTGGTACTGGCCGGGGCGTTTCTGCATGAACGCCAGGAGGGCCTCCTTGAGGTCCTCGGACGGAACGACCATCGTGTTGCGAGCGGCGTTGTACCTGAGCTTGGCCTCAAGGCCCTCCTGCTCGTCGTGGAGGAACACGGCCTTGGCCCCCCAGACCGCCAGGGGCGGTTTGGCGGCGATCTCGGCCGCCCACTCCAGGCCGGTCTTTTCCAGGGCGGCCTCGTCCGCGCAGACCTGGTTGAGCAGGCCCATGGCCAGGGCCTCGTCCGCGTCAAAGCGGCGGGCCAAAAAGGCGATCTCCCGGGCCTTGGTCGGGCCGACGATCCGCGGCAGGCGCTGCAGCCCGCCGACGTCGGTGATCAGCCCCAGGGTGGCCTCGGGCAAGGCGAACTGGGTCCCGGCCGAGGCCAGCCGGAGATCGCAGCACACGGCCAGCTCCAGCCCGGCCCCCAGGCAGTGGCCCTGGATCAGGGCGATGGTCGGCTGGCGCAGTCTTTCGAGCGCGGTGTGGATGTCCTGGACCCGGCAGACCGTCTCGAAAAACCTCTCCTTTTGGGCGGCCGAGGCGGTCTCCATGATGTGCTGGGCCATCTCGCCGGCGGGGTCGAGGTTCAGACCGGCGCAAAAGGATTTACCCTCCCCGGACACGACCACCACCCGGGCCTCGGGGTCGTCGGCCGCCTGGGCCACGGCCCGGCCGATGGCCTCCCACATGCCGAGGTCCAGGGCGTTTCGTTTTTCAGGACGATTGAGCCGGATGCGGCCGACGTGCTCCTGGCGCTGGTAGAGGCAAAGCTCCGCCACGGTGTCCTCCCCGTCAAGAATTGCAGGTTGGAGGTCCGCCGCCGGGAAGACCTTTTCGGACAGCGGAAGACCCAAGCTAACACAACCCCGGTATCAGGTCAATTGCACCCAAAGGCCGAAAAAAGGAGATCAAACCGAGGGGCGGACCGCACCCGATACTTGGCACCAATGTTGCTCCTTTTGAGGCCCAGGAGAGGAGGACAACAGCGGCAGCGAGGACCATGGGCGCACATTATTCAATTATTTCCAGTGAGTTACACCGCGTACCCACCCCGATCGTCAGGCGGGGCGGGCTGGTCAACCCCGCCGCCCCGGGCCAATCCTTCGCCCGGACGCTGGCAAAATATGCCGTTCAGGACACCGACGGCGCCACCGGCCCGGCCGGCACCGCCACGAGCGTGGATCCGGCCCGGGTAGATCACTTGTTAAATTTGCTCCGGGCCCAGGCCAGCCCAATGCCGGTCCACGTCCCCACAGCCTCGAGACCGTCCGGGAAGCCGGACAGCGACCCTGGTAACGACCGCGGGGCCACGGTCTCGCCGACCGGTCCGGCGCCGTCCCGGGCCGCGATCGACCGGCTGATAAAACAGGCGTCCCAAAAATACGGCGTGGACCCTAGCTTGGTCAAGGCCGTGGTCCAGGCCGAGAGCAACTTCGACCCGGGCGCCACCTCCCACGTGGGGGCCATGGGCCTGATGCAGCTCATGCCCGGCACCGCGTCCGAGCTGGGGGTGAGTGACGCCTACGACGCCCGGCAGAACGTCCTGGGCGGGACCAGGTATCTGAAGCGGCTCCTGGTCAGGTATAACGGTGACGTCAGACGGGCCCTGGCGGCCTACAACTGGGGCCCGGGCAACGTGGACCGCAAGGGGATCACCCGCCTGCCGAGCGAGACTCGGACGTATATCAAGAGAGTGATAGGCAACTGGGATAAATACGCCTCCCGGCCGGGCGCGGTCGCCTAATTTGGCTTCCTTTTCAGGTGGGCCATCGCCCCACCCTCTTCAATTGAACCCAACTCGAATGAGAGAATTTTTAATAAGGTAGCCGCGGTGTTGCATTCGTCGTGGCCTGTGTCTTAGAACAATCGTTGTCATACCATCAAACCTCGGCGTACTTGACTTAACCTCCATCCATGCCTATATTTTCTCCGACAAGGAGGAATCATGGGCTCAGACCTGACATTCGAGCAGGGACCGATCCGGCCGCCCAGCGAGGCCATGTCGCTCCTGCTCCGTTTTTCGCGCAACTGCCCCTGGAACAAGTGCCTGTTCTGCCCGGTCTACAAGGGCCGAACCTTCACCCGCCGAACCCTCGAGGACATCAAGACCGACATCCGGGCCGCCCGGGACATCTACGACGAGATCAT
>JAHJDS010000127.1 GCA_018812395.1 Pseudomonadota bacterium | reverse complement strand
GACGTGCTTCAGCTCTTCGGCCAGCGGATGCACAATATGTTCGAGTCGATCGGCAAGACCCTGCTGCCGGTGGTCATCCCCATCGTCAACGCCATCGGCAAGGTGATCACCGCGGTGCAGCGGTTCGCCTCGGAAAATCCCCGCCTGGTGGGCACGATCACCCGGATCGTGTTCGCCATCGGCGGTCTGGTCTTCGCCCTGGGCGCCGGCGCGGTGGCCTGGCACTTCTTCGGCCGGTATGCCCGGATCGCCATGGCCGGCGTGGCCAAGACCTTCCTGCCCGTCACCCTGGCCGTGGGGGCCCTGGTCGGAATCGTCTACCTGGTCCGCAAGGCCTGGAAGTCCAACTTCGGCGGCATCGCCACGACGCTCACCAACTTCTGGAACAAGGTCAAGCTCGTCTGGAAGGGCATCTAGCAACTGATCGGGTCGTTCACGGGCAAGGCCGGAACGATGAGCTCCGAGCTGGCCGACAAGCTGAAAAAGGCCGGTTTGTTCAAATTTGTGGTCGGTATGTTCAAATTATTCGCCCGGGTCAGGTCGTTCGTGGTCGGTCTTTTCCAGGGTATCTGGAGCGCCATCAAGGACGTCGGCCGCTGGGCCTGGGAGTCCTTCGGGGTGTTCTGGCGGGCGATCCAGCCGGTGGTCCAGTGGCTGGGCCGGCTGCTGCGGACCCTGGGCCTGATCAGTTCGAGCGCGGCCATGGGCGGGTTCAAGGACATCGGTGTCACCGTGGGCAAGGTGACCGGCTACGTCATCGCCGGCGTGATCGGCTGGAAGCTTTTTCGTAAGGCCGTGGTCCTGGCCAAGGTGGCCCTGAAAGGCTTCAAGGTGGCTGTCTGGGCGGCTAAGGCCGCGGTGATCGGCACCAAGGTCGTGATCGGTGGCATGATCCTGGTGCTCAAGGGAATGCGCCTGGCCTTGATCGCGGTTGGGATTGCGCGCCGGTTGGCTTTTGGTTGGATTGGAGTGATCATCGCCGGCCTGGTGGCCGCGGCGATGCTGGTGATTAAATACTGGGACGACATCGTCGGTGCCGTCCGGGGAGCGCTCAACTGGATCGGTCGGGTCGCGTCCGCGGCCTGGGAGGGGATCAAGATCGGGGCGAAGGCCGTCGCGGACTTTTTCGTTCTGCTTTGGAACAAGCCCGCTGAGGCGGCGGACAAGGTCTGGAAAGGCATTGTCGCCGCCGCCAATTGGGCCTGGGGGATGATCAGGTCGGTCGGAAACGCGATCGGAGATTTCTTCAGTGGGGTCTGGAACAAGGTCAGTGAGGTGGCCGGGAAGGTCTGGCAAGGGATCAAGGATACCGTCACCGGGGTCCTGAACGGCATTGTGACCGTGGCCAGGCGGATCTTCGCCACCATGCTCAAGATCGTTTTGGCCCCGATCAAGGGCGTGCTGTGGATCGCGTCGGCCTTCTCGAGCCGGGCCGGCCGGGCCTACGACCGGATCAAGGCCTGGGAAGCGAGCCTGACCGGGCAGGGCCAAAAGGTCAAGGACTCGTGGGTTGATGCCGACAAAACGGCCCGCCCGGTCGGCGCCGGTCTGACGGAGCGGCCGGCGGCGAAGCGGGCGCGTCAGACCGTTGTTCAGCAGCAGGCCATATCCCAGTACACGGGCGGAGGCGCACCGGAAATCGAGGGCGGGGGATCGAGCATAACCAACGCCGTCCTGGCCCAGGCGGCCGCCGGCCAGCAGACCCAGCAGACGGGCTTCAATCAAATGGCGACCGCTATTTCCCAGCAGGCCGGGGCCATGGCCCAAATGGCGAAACGCCCGGTCATCGTGCAATTGGACGGCCGCGAGATCGCCCGGGCCGTGGCCGCCGAGGCGGGTGAAAGTGTTCGCCGGAGTCTTGGACTGTGAAAGGTTTTCTGGTCGGATACGAGTCGCTGGAGGTCTTCGAATTCCAGCTGAACCCGACCAACATCACCGATGGCAAGGCCTCGACCTTCGCCGCGATAGTCACGCCGGCCGGCTCCCAGCCGCAGTTTCAATGGGTCTCCGGCGACAAGCGGACCGTCAGCTTCACCCTGCGCTACCACTTCTCCGAATTCGACCGGGGCCTGGTCCAGGAGCGGTGCAACCGACTCCTGAGCCTGCAGTACCCTGAAGTCGAGCTGGGTCGGACCAAGCGGGCCCCGGAGAGAGTGCTGCTCATCCTCGGCGACCGTCCGGACTTCTTGGGTCACGTGGCCAATGTCTCGGTCAAGTACGGCAAGGCCATGCACCCTGACAGTCTCCTGCCCCTGACGGCGGACGTGACCATCACCCTCGAGGAAGACGAGGAGCGGGTCATCGGTCGGGACGAGCTTCGGGACTGGAGGTCGTCTGAGATGGGCACCGAGTACGCCCCGGAGAAGGAAGGCGGCGGCTCCAAGGAGGCCAGTACCCTCAAGGAGGGCTGATCATGTCCGAGCGGGCCCTGGCCACCGATGCGCCCCTGGTCGACTTCACCGATCACGCCCTGTGGGGCCGGGGTATGTCGATCGACACCACGCCCCGGGACGACGACCAGTACCACCGGGTGATGGACGGCCAGCGGATCGAGTACCTGGCCCATGATTTCCTGGGTGACGTCCGTCACGCCTGGGTGGTGTTCGAGTTCCTGACGGCCGACCTGGGGCAGGTGGTCCATCCCGAGGAGGTCCCGGCCGGGACCATGGTCCGGCTGCCCTCACGGCGTCGTCTGGAGATGGACGTCCTGTCCAAGGTGGTCGAGTAATGCGCCGGGAGCCGGTCTTTTTCGTCCAGATCGAAGGCCAGGAACTGCCCTACTCCCTGCACGTCCAGAGCCTCGAATTCTCGGGGTCGGACAAGAAGCAGGACCGGCTGACCATCTCTTTTGACGGCCTGCCAATCGAGGCCGTGGATCATCCCCTGCTGCAGGAAGGCCTCCACATCGAGGCCCGGTGGGGCTACCTGGACGGCGACCTGTCAGACAAGGTCGTCCTCAAGATCAAGGACGTCACGCCCCGGTTCTCCCAGGGCGTGAGCCTGAGGCTCCAGGCCTACTCCAAGGAGCACAAGGCCAAGGGCAAGTCCGGGAAAAACGTCTGGGCCGGCAAGAGCGACTCGGATGTCGTCAAGGACGTGGCCCGGTCCCTGGGCTTCAAGGCCGACGTGGACTCCCTGCCCATCACCCGGCCATGCTACCAGCAGGCTGGACGGGAGTACTTCGAGGTCCTGACAGACCTGGCATTTCGGAACAACTGCGTCTGGTGGGAGCGGAACGGCACCCTGTATT
This sequence comes from Pseudomonadota bacterium, assembly GCA_018812395.1. Taxonomy (GTDB): domain Bacteria; phylum Desulfobacterota; class Desulfarculia; order Desulfarculales; family JAHJDS01; genus JAHJDS01. The sequence continues at coordinate 381 of JAHJDS010000127.1, read as the reverse complement.
TCAAGCAGGAAGCCGGCCTGATGGGGCAGGAGCCGGAGACCGGCTTCGAGTACCGGGCCGGCGCCGGGCCCCTTGTCAGTTTCGAGGCCAAGAACAAGAGCGAGGACAAGAAGCAGAAAGGCCCGGGGAGACAGACCCAGCACGTCGGGGCCGACATCCTCAAGAAGAGGCGGATCGACAAGCGGGCCCATGACGGCAAGAACCCGAAAAGAGTCGCCCAGGGGCCCAAGACCAATCTCAGGATCGACGCCGACACCGCAAAAGTAACGAGGATTCCGGGCACCTTCAACCAGAAGCGGGGGGAGACCGGCCGGACCCACTGCACCACCCAGCAGGACCCCAAGGTGGCCCGTCACGAGGCCCAGGCGGCCAACGCCCGGG
>JAHJDS010000126.1 GCA_018812395.1 Pseudomonadota bacterium | reverse complement strand
GTTTGCCGTCAGGGTCGCACCCCTGGGCGACGTCGATGATCGCCGGCTGGCGGGTGGCCTGGGCCAGGAATTCCTCTTCCCGGGTGAACAAAATTTTGACCGGCTTGCGCGTGGCCCGGGCCAGCAGGATCGAGATGAACTCGTAGCAATGGGTGTCGAGTTTGGAGCCGAATCCCCCGCCGATGGTGGTGTTGATCAGCCTGACCTTTTTTCCCTTGAGCCCCATGGCCGCCAGGGCGCCCAGGAAATCGTTCTGGGCCAGGTAGGGGATCTGGGTGATGGTATACATGGTCAGGTTGTCGTCCAGGTCGAAGTCGGCGATGCAGCCCGAGACGCCCAGGCAGCAGTGGCTGATCCAGGTGACCTGGTAGCGGGCCTCGGCGACGTGGCTGGCCTGGGCCCGGCCGGCCTCGACGTCGCCGCAGATCAGCTTCCAGGGTAGCCGGAGCACGTTGCTCTTGTTGGGTTTGCCCCGGGCGTCCAGCGCGTGGATCAAGGGCGCGTCCTCGGCCATGGCCTCCAGGGGATCGAACACGGTCGGCAGGGGCTCGTACTCGACCTCGATCAGGGAGAGGGCCTCGGCGGCCGTCTCCGGATCGATGGCGGCCACGGCGGCCACCTCGTCGCGGTACTGGCGGACGACGCCCTTTTTTAGCGGCCGGTTGTCGCGCATGAAGCCGATGGGCATGTCGGGGATGTCCTCGCCGGTGAGCACGGCCCGCACGCCGGGCAGCTTCCTGGCCTTGGAGGCGTCGATGCTCTTGATCCGGGCGTGGGCCTGCTCAGAGTACAGGATTTTTCCGTAAAGCATCCCCGGCCGCTTGAGGTCGTTGATGTACACCGCCCGGCCGGTGACCTTCTCCCGGGCGTCCGCCTTGGGGATCCTCTGGCCGACGAACTGGAACTGGCTCATTTTTCCTCCCCCTCCGCGGCCTTGGCGGCCTGATCCACGGCCTGAACGATCTGGGCGTAGCCGGTGCAGCGGCACAAATTCCCGGCAATGGCCGTCCGGATCTGGTTCTCGTCGGGCGTCTGGTTTTCCCGCAGCAGGGCCGCGGCGGACATGATCATGCCCGGCGTGCAGAAGCCGCACTGGACCGCGCCGTGCTCGATGAAGTTCTGCTGCAAGGGATGGAGCTTGCCGTCCGGTGACGACAGGCCCTCGATGGTGGTGACGCTTCTCCCTTCGACCTCGAGGGCCGGCAGGAGACACGAATTGACGGCCAGGTCGTCCAGGAGCACGGTGCAGGCCCCGCACTCGCCGGCGCCGCAGCCCTCCTTGGTGCCGGTCAACTCCAGTTCGTCGCGCAGCAGGCGCAAGAGACTACAGTCCGGCGAGACCATAACGCTCGTCTCCTGGCCGTTGAGAGTAAAAGTCAGCGGCACCCTCATCTGATTCCTCCTTGGGCTGGGGCAAAACAATCCTCGAACAGTTGTTCCCGGCAGAGCGCCACATCGGTCTCATGGGGCGGGAACGGGAAGTTGCGTAAGCGTTGGCTGGGCCGCTCGTTGGCGAACGGCCGGTTGCAGGCCGCGGCCGGCGTTTGACCCGGACACCCCGAGGTCCGGAAGGGCTCGCCCGAGGCGATGACCCGTTCCAGGTCGTCATCGGCCGGGCCGAAGCCCGCGATACGGTCCTGGTCGTCGAAGTCCAGGTCCACGAAACCAATCAGGTCATGGTCGATGAGATACCGGGCCAGTTGGATGCGGCGGTAGACGGCCAAGGGCGGCTGGGGTTGTTCGTAAAGCACCGAGGCCCGCTCCGGGAAGAAGCTGAACAGGTGCGTCGAGCCCCCTTGGTCGTGGGCCCGGGCCATGGCCGCGCACAGTTCCCGCTCGGTCTCGCCCAGGCCGCAGATCAGATGCACCCCGGACATACCCGGCCCGAAAATTTCGAGGGACCGGGAATAGATTCCCCAGTAGTGGTCCCAGCGATGCGGGCCCTTGACGCCCCGGCCCCGCATCCGGTCGAACAGGGCCTCGGTGGCGCAGTCGATGGCCACACCGATCCGCTCCGCCCCGGCGTCGCGCATCGAGGCCAGGTCGTCTGTGGTCATGACCGTGGGCGAGATGAGCAGCGACAGGGGCAGGTTGACCTCGGTGGTCAGGCGTTCGGTCAGGGCCAGGGTGTCGGTCACGGCCCGGGGGTGGGTGATCATGGACAGGCAGACCCGCTGGACCACGCCGTGCTCCTGAACTCGTTTGAGTCGGTCGATGATGTCGTCGGTCCGAAAGGCCTTCCAGGAGACGCGGATGAATTGCTTGTTGTCGAGCCTCTGGCGGCTGTCCCGCGACAGACCGCAGAAGGCGCAGTTGGCCCGGCAGCCCGGATCATAGGTCAGCAGCAGATTGACGCAGTGCAGCCGGGCGTCGCGGTGAAAGGTGCCGGGCGCGAAGCCGAGTTCCATGGCCGCGGCCAAGCTCAGGCGCAGGTGGTCCGGGCTGTCCATGGTTCATCCTTTATCGTCATCGCGCCGTGGTGGTCAACGGCACAGCAGGTTTCGGTCCAGAAGACCTCCCGGCCAAGATTCGGGGCCAGGTCGACCGCCTCGGGGGCGGGGATGGCCAGGTGGTTCACCCCGGCCCGCAGGGCGGCCCGGTCGAGTCGGCGGCGATAGGCCCCCCGGGGCTTGGCGCAGCCCAGGTGCTGGACCAGGTCCGGATACCGGATCCTGGTCCGGGCGATGAGCCCGACCACCTCCTCGACCGGCGGGGGCGGCGCGTCGGCGAGCGGAGTGTTCGGCAGGGGCATGAACACCACGAACACGACGGCGGAACACCCGGCCGCGGCGATCATCTCCACCGCGTGCTCCTCGCCCCTGAGTCTCCCGGCGTGCAGGCCGACGACCACGTGGGGGGCTACCCTGAGCCCGGCCGCGACCAGGGCCGACAGCGAATCCGCGACCCGGGTCGCACCCTCCAGGCCGTAAATCTCTCGCAACGTCGCCTCGTCGCCGATGACGTCGAACATGGCCGTGTCCACCCCGGCCCGTTTCAAGGCCTCGGCCTGGGTCTTTTGGACGAAACCGGCGTGCACGGCCACGGTCAGGTTTGTTCGGTCCTTGATCCAGGCCACGGCCTTGACGAATCTTTCCCAGGGCAGTCGGCCGCTCGAATCGCAGCCACCGGAGATCAATATACCCTGGGCCCCGTTCCGGGCAACGGCCTCGGCCCTTTTGACCAGGGTCTCGGGGTCAGAGGCGTCGATCATCGGCCCGAGCAGCCTCCCGGCGCAGTGCCCGCAGTTCAGGTCGCATTGGGCGCCGGTGACGGACAGGGCCGGGAACCGTCCTTGCCGGCCGTCGTAAAAAAACATGCCCGGCACATGAAAGCCGACCGCGTCCCCGTGTCGGGCGCGCGATATATCGCCGGCCTGTCGGATCAGGTCTTCCATGCGTCCTTCTTGGGCCACAACGGCCAGTAGGTCCTCACCGCGTGTTCAAAGTCGTCGGCCCACATCGCCCCGGCCTTTTCCCGGCGCGCCCGGCCGCGTTCCAGATAACCCCCAAACCGGTCCCGCACCTCGCGGTCATAGGCCGCCCCGGCGCTTTGGTCGCCGGCGGCGATGCGCCCGGCGGCCCGTCCGGCCAAGGTCCCCGAGGCAGTCGCCTGGGGGATGCCCGCCCCGGTGGCGGGGTGGGTCAAGCCGGCCGCGTCGCCGGCCAGCAGCACGGTCGTCCCGTTGACCCCAAGGGCCAGGCCCGGTCGCGGTCCGGCCACGGGCAACCGTCCCCCCATCCGGCGCAAGACCGATTGGCCGATGAGGCCCCAATCATTAAGCGTGGACCGCCATTGGTCCAGCATCCGGCTCAAATTCACCTCGCCCAAGGGCCGGCCGCCCAGGCCGACGTTGGCCGTCTCTCCCTTGGGAAAGAGCCAGGTGTAGCCGATCAGGTCCGGCCGGAAGGCCACCAGCCCGCCGGGGACCTCGGTCGTCAGGTCGGCCTCGACCTGGACCGCGCCGACGGTGTCCAGCCTCGTCAATCCGGCCGCCTGGGCCACCCTCGAGACGGCCCCGTCGGCGGCCACGATCGTCCGGGTCGTGACGACCGCTCGTCCAAACGGTCCCTCGATCAGGGCCCGACCATTCTTCAGGCCCTTGAACCTGACCCCGGCCTGGACCACGGCCCCGGCCCGGGTCGCCCTCAGGAGCAGGTGCCTTTCCCAGCGCGGCCGGTCGATCGAGAGCCCCGGGGCCTTGACCGGGGCCTGTTTATCGGCCAGGTGCACGGTCAAATGTTCAGACCGCGTGCCGTGCGCTGACGGCGGGAGGGAAACCTCCCGAGGCAGCAAGAGGGGCACCCACTCCGCACAATGACATCGTTCGCCCACGTGGCCCTTGGCCTCGACCACCAGGAC
>JAHJDS010000012.1 GCA_018812395.1 Pseudomonadota bacterium | reverse complement strand
GATGATTTGAGCATTGGCAATTCGATACCGTTTTACTCCGATTTGGCCGTCCCCCATTGGCGGAACCTGATCGAGCAAATACATGAGTTCGATTTCTCGAAACTCGATTATGAGGTCATCGGCAATATCTTTGAACGGCTTAATTCGCCGGAGGAACGCCACAAGTACGGACAATTTTATACCCGGGTCGAGGTGGTGGACCTCATCAACAGTTTCTGTATCACCCGGGGCGACGAGAAACTGATGGACCCGGCCTGTGGTGGCGGCACGTTTCTGGTGCGGGCCTACGCCCGGAAACGGCAGTTGGCCAAGAGCCGGGATCATGCCGAAAGGCTGAAGGACTTGTTCGGAATCGATGTGTCGGGCAACGCCGCCCATTTGACCACCATCAACCTGGCAACCCGGGATCTGATTGACGAGGAGAACTATCCCCAGATTGCCCGGAGGAATTTTTTCGACATCATTCCTCAGCAGACCTATTTGGAACTGCCCACCCACCCGACCGGCAAAGTGGTCGCGGCCGGAATGGGTGAAATCCAATCCCGGGAGGTCAGCATCCCGCCCCTGGACGCGGTGGTCGGAAATCCGCCGTACATCAGGCAAGAGGATATCCCCCAATCCAAAAAAGACAGCCAGGGACATTACAGAAAGGGCACCAAGGGATTCTACCAAGACCTGGTCGATAAGGAGTGGGGCCTAGCCCTGTCCGGCCGGAGCGACATTCATTGTTATTTCTGGCTGCACGCGGCGAAATTCCTGAAAGATGACGGTTGGCTGTGCTTCCTGACCCCCAGCCAGTGGCTGGACGTGGAATATGGATTCAGGCTGCAGGAGTGGATCCTGCGGCACTTCGAACTAATGGCCGTGTTCGAGAGCGTGGACGAACCCTGGTTCGAGGGGGCGCGCGTGGCCACGACGGTCACCATCTTGAAAAGACAGACTGACGAAAAGAAGCGGATGGAAAACCAGGTCCGGTTCGTCCAGTTGCGGCGGTCGATGGCCGAGGTATTGGCCCACGACGGCACCATGCGCGGGGTGGTTCGGGTGACCGACGCCTTTCGCGATGAGATTCTGAAGCTGAAAGAGAACACGGTCAACCAACGCTACCGGGCCCGGGTGGTCAGGCAGGGCGCGTTGTGGACAGAGGGCGTCCGGCTGGGCCGGATCATGGGCCGGAGAGATGACGCGGAAAATTATTATGGCGGTAAATGGGGCGTTTACCTGAGGGCCCCGGACCTGTGGTTCGATTTGCGGGATGAAGTGGGCGGGCGAATGGCGGCCCTGGGTGAAATAGCAGATGTCTGGCGGGGTATTACGACTGGAAAGGACAATTTCTTTTTCCCTAGGGATTGCAGCGACGCCTGCCTGGCGCGTTATCCTGACCCAGTGGATTTTGAGCTGAATTATGGCGTGCCGCGGGAGAAGGTGGCCAAGGGCCAGGTCAAACTAGTCCGGTGCGGGGACAAGTATGGTCAGGTCAAGCCGATCGAGTCCAAATACCTGGAGCCGGAGGTCCATTCCCTAATGGATGTGGACGGCTTCACGGTGTCGCCTGCAAACTGCGCCCGCCAGATATTGCTGGTGGGGAAAAAGAAATCCATGCTCAAAGACAAGTACGTCAAGGAGTACATCAAATGGGGCGAGGCGCAGGGGTGGCATGAGGGGTCGACCTGTTCGGCAAGGGCAACAAAAGACAGGGGGTGGTATGACTTAACCGGGCATAAAAGAGGGGCTTTGTTTTGGCCGATGGCCCAACAATATAAACATTGCGTACCGGTCAACGAAAATAATTTAATTTGTAACCACAATCTATTTGATATAAATGCTGAAAGCGACGGAATTGATGTTTTTGGAGGAATTTTAAACTCTAGTTGGGTAGTACTTTCTAAATTTCAATACGGACGTCCTGTCGGCGTTGAGGGAAACCTCAAGACCGAGGTCATTGACGTCAACATGATGCCGGTGCCCGACCCGACCAAGGGCACGGCCCGAACCCGAGATCGAGTGGCCCAGGCCTTTAGACAACTGAAAAAGAGGAAGGCCCTCCAATTCCTGTCCGAACGGCGCATGCGCCAAATGGCCTATAACCAGGCCGGTAAAAAACACGACCTGGAAAAGCTGTCCGATCAAAGCGAACTCGACATGCCCGACCGCCGTGCTCTGGACGACGCCGTCCTGGAAATGATGGGCGTCCGATCCAAGAAACGCCGCCAGGAATTGATCGACAGACTCTACGACTATTTGCGGGAGTTTTTCGAACTGACCCGCCAGAAAGAAGAAAGGGCCATTGCCAATAAAAGGAAATACCAGAGCCGGGGCAAGATCAGACCCAATGAAATCGCCGCCCAAATCCATAAGGACATCGCCGAAAAGGAACCCGAACTCCTCAAGAAGTACGATCCCGACTTCATTGACAAGGACAAACCATTCGACACTTACCCTCTACCGTCAGAGGGAACTCCGGAACAAGCCCATACCCTCCTCCTTTCGTTCGACGTGGCCTTTAAAAACGGCAAAAAAGTCATCGATCGAGTGCCGACCAAAAACAGCGGGCAAATGGCCTTGGTCGTCCTGGTCGGGGATGCTGGCTTGCGCGGGCGGGTAAGGATTCCCCGGGACGAACAGGAATGCCAGCGAGTCCATGCCAACTTCCAGGCCTTCCTGAGGGAACGCGAGACTCGAGTATGGGAACTGATCAATCAGCGGACCGCGGACGCGGAATTACAGGAAAAGATACACCAGGCCTTGAGGCCAATGCTCATTTGAAAGTGGGGCCGGGCCACGGGCCAGCCTGCACCTTGTTTATCCGCCGCCAAACCTTTTGCTAACCAGACCAACTGCCGTCAACACGCCTAACCAAAACCACCCAGCAGGGAGTAACAGAGATGCCTTTGCTTAGATTCCTCGAAAAACATCACGAAAAACTCGACCAGGAACATCCCGAACTGATGCGGACCTTCCTCAGCCACTGCCGGCGAGACGACATTCAGGTCAACGTCGGCGCCAGGGACAACGTCTGGGAAGACGTGGACGTGTTGTGGCTCGGCCCCCAGCGCCGGCGAGTCCTGCTCCGCAAGGACTCCACCATCGCCATGGTCGCCTTTGACTGGATTGAGCTTAATCAACAGGAAACGTAACGCACAGCCCGACGGCAGGCCCCAGTCCGGCCCCTAGTAAAAATTTCTTAGTCCGAGGCCAGGCCCGTAAAAGGTCCAAGCCCAGGGGCAGAAAAAAAGTCTATCGAGGCCTAATTATCGGGGCTCGATCCCCCGCCCTCAAGAAGTCCAGGCCCGGGAGCGCTCCACGGCCCGCTGCCAGTTCGAGTACAGCGACTGCCTTTGCGGCTCGTCCATCCGGGGTTCAAAGGCCCGGGACAAGCGCCAGGTGGCCTTGATCTCTTCCAGCCCCGTCCAAAAGCCGACGCCCAAGCCGGCCAGAAAGGCGGCGCCCAGGGCGGTCGTCTCCAATACCTCGGGACGCAGCACGGTCGCGTCGAGGATATCGGCCTGAAACTGGGCCAGGAAATCATTGGCCGCGGCCCCGCCGTCGATCATCAGCTCCCCAAGAGGCAGGCCGGCGTCCGCGGTCATGGCGTCGATCACGTCCCGGGTCTGATAGGCGATGGCTTCCAGGGCCGCCCGGACCAAGTGCTCCCGGCCGCTGCCCCGGGTCAGCCCGACGATCGTCCCCCGGGCGTCCATGTCCCAGTACGGCGCCCCCAGACCGGCCAGGGCCGGCACAAAGTACACCCCCTCGTTGTCGGCCAGTCTTTCGGCCAGGGCCTCGGTCTGGGCGACGTCATCAACGATCATCACTTGGTCCCGCAGCCACTGAATCGCCGCGCCGGCGATGAAGATGCTCCCCTCGAGGCAATAGGTCACCTCGTCGCCCAGGCCCCAGGCAATGGAGGTGATCAGCCCGTTGCGGGAGGTCATCGCCCGGGGGCCGGTGTTCATCAGCAAGAAGGCCCCGGTGCCATAGGTGCCCTTGGCCTGGCCGGGCTTAAAACAGGTCTGCCCGAACAGGGCGGCCTGCTGGTCCCCGGCGACCCCGGTGATCGGGATTTCCACTCCGTCGAATATCTCCGGACTGGTCCGGCCGAAAAAATGGCTCGAAAAGTGAACCTCGGGCAGCATCCGCCGGGGCACCTCCAGCCGGCGCAACAGGTCGTCGTCCCACTGTTGCTCATGGATGTTGAAGAGCATGGTCCGGCCGGCGTTGCTGACATCTGTGGCGTGGACCCGGCCGTTGGTCAGACAAAAAACCAGCCAACTGTCCACCGTCCCGAACAGTATTTCGTCCTGGGCGGCCCGCTCGGCCAGGCCGGGGACATTTTGCAACAACCAGGCGATCTTGGTGGCCGAAAAATAGGCGTCAATGACCAGGCCGGTCTTGGCCCGAACCGTGGATTCCAGGCCGTCGTCTTTGAGTTGTCGGCAAAGGGGCGCGGTGCGGCGGCACT
>JAHJDS010000125.1 GCA_018812395.1 Pseudomonadota bacterium | reverse complement strand
CTTCCGCCAGTGGGCGTCCAAAACGCCGGGGCACCCCGAGTACGGCCTGACCCCCGGCGTCGAGGCGACCACCGGCCCCTTGGGTCAGGGGTTCGCCATGGGCGTGGGCATGGCCCTGGCCGAGCGCTTTTTGGCCGGCAAATTCAACAAACCCGGCCTGCCGGTCATCGACCACTTCACCTACGCCATCGTCAGCGACGGCGACCTGATGGAGGGCGTGGCCAGCGAAGCCGCCTCCCTGGCCGGGACCCTGGGCTTGGGCAAGATCATCTACCTCTACGACGACAACCACATCAGCATCGAAGGCTCGACCGACCTGGCCTTCACCGAGGACCGGGCCCGGCGCTTCGAGGCCTACGGCTGGCAGGTGATCAAGGTCGAGGACGGCAACGACCTGGCGGCCATTCGGGACGCGGTGGAGGCCGCCCAAAACAATCCGGACCAGCCCTCGCTCATCCAGGTCAGGACCCACATCGGGTACGGAACACCCAAGCAGGACCAGGCCAGCGCTCATGGCGAGCCCCTGGGCGCCGAGGCCTGGGCCGCGGCCCGGGAGTTTTACCACTGGCCGGCCGACGACCGGTTCGTCATCCCCGAGGACGTCCGGGAACACATGGATCGGGCCGGGGCCCGCGGCCGGGAGCTTCAGGATGAATGGCTGGTACTGATGAGCGACTACCGGGCCAAGCACCCTCGAGAAGGGGCGGTCCTGGACCGGCTGCTTCGGGGCGAACTGCCGGCCGATTTCATGGCCGACGTGCCCGCCTTTACCCCGGAGAATGGACCGCTGGCCACCCGGGCCGCCTCGGGAAAGGTCTTAAACGCCCTGGCCACACGGCTGCCGGAACTGTGCGGCGGCTCGGCCGATCTGGCCCCGTCCAACAAGACGTTTTTGGCCGGGTACGACGACCTGCGGACCAGGGGTCCCCGAGCACGAAACATTCACTTCGGGGTCCGCGAGCACGTCATGGGCTCCATGGTCAACGGGATGGCCCTGCACGGCGGGGTCCGGCCCTACGGCGGCACCTTTCTGGTCTTTGCCGACTACATGCGCCCGGCCATCCGGCTGGCCGCGCTGATGGACATCCCGTCCATCTTCGTCTTCACCCATGACTCGATCGGCGTGGGCGAGGACGGGCCGACCCACCAGCCCGTCGAGCAGGCCATGTCGCTCCGGGTGATTCCCAACCTGGCCGTGATCCGGCCGGCCGACGCCAACGAGACGGCCGCCGCCTGGAAAATGGCCCTGGAGCGAAGGTCCCCCACCGCCCTGCTGCTCACCCGCCAGAAGCTGCCCGTCCTGGACCCGACCCGGTTCGACACGACCGGCGGCCTGGCCCGGGGCGGCTACGTCCTGGTCGAGGGCACGGCCCGGCCCGACCTGATCCTGATCGCCTCGGGCTCCGAGGTCCATCTGGCCCTGGCCGCGGCCGACCAACTCGCCGAGCAAGGCCGCCGGGTCAGGGTGGTGTCCCTACCCTGCTTCGAACTGTTCGAGGCCCAGCCGAAAACGTATCGTGACGATGTCTTGCCGCCGACCGTGACCGCCCGGCTGGCCATCGAGGCCGGCGTCACCCTGGGCTGGGAGCGCTACGTGGGCGAGAGCGGTGACGTCCTGGGCCTGGATCGATTCGGTGCCTCGGCCCCCGGCGGGGTGGTCTTCCAGAACCTGGGGTTCACCGTGGACAACGTCGTGGCGCGGGCCCTGGCCCTGCTCGACTGACGGCTCGACCACGCTTGGCCCCCGGTCCCCGGACCCCGGCCGTCCGGACCGAAAAGCGGTCCGGGCCTTGACAGGGCCGCCCATCTGACCAAGACTTAATAAGCAAGCGGATCAAATCATCCGGCCACGTCCCGACCGGAGGGGGCCGGCTTACCCTGTCCCGGGGGGAGAAAGATGCGTCTAGCCATGGTCGGCCTGGGGCGCATGGGTCTGAACATGGCCCGGCGGCTCATCCACGGCGGACACGAGGTGGTGGTCTACAACCGCACCCCGGACAAGGTCGACCTGATGGTTAAGGAAGGGGCCGTCCCGGCCTACTCGCCCCAAGAAGTAGTCGACAAGCTCGACCCGCCACGAGTGGTCTGGCTGATGCTGCCCGCCGGGGAGGTGGTCGATCAACACGTCGAGACCTTGGCCGAACTGCTCGCGCCGGGCGACATCCTGATCGACGGGGCCAATTCGCACTTCAAGGACGACATCAGGCGGGCCGGGGCTCTCGAACCCCGGGGCATCCACTACCTGGACGCCGGGGTGTCCGGCGGCATCTGGGGCCTGGAGCAGGGCTTTTGCACCATGGTCGGCGGCGACGCGGCCGATTTCCGGGCCATCGAGCCCGTTTTCGAGACCCTGGCCCCGCCCGAGGGTTATTTGTACTGCGGCCCGACCGGGGCCGGGCACTTCGTCAAGATGATCCACAACGGCGTCGAGTACGCCCTGATGGAGGCCTATGGCGAGGGTTTCGAACTCCTGAAACGCTCGGCCTATGGCCACGCCTTGGACCTGGGCCGGGTGGCCCACCTCTGGAATCAAGGCAGCGTCATCCGCTCCTGGCTCCTGGAACTCCTGGAGCGGGCGCTGACCGAGGACCCCGATCTGGCCTCGATCCAGGGCGTGGTGGCCGACTCGGGGGAAGGCCGGTGGACGGTCATCGAGGCCGTCGAGCGCGGCGTCTCGGCCCCAAGCATAGCCCAGTCGCTGTTTCGGCGCTTCGAGTCACAGCAACCCGACGCGTTCTCCAACCGGGTCCTGGCCGCGCTCAGGAACCGGTTCGGGGGACACCGTGTTACAAAAAAATCGTCATGACCGGCGACGTGCACCTCCAAGTCAAGGTCGACGACGCGTCCTGCGTCGAGGTCAGGGCCGAGGACTGCGGCCTGGTCATCTTCGGCGCCTCGGGCGATCTGGCCCACCGCAAGCTCTTTCCGGCCCTGTTCGCCCTCTTTGTCCGGGGTCTCTTGCCCGACAATTTTTTCATGCTCGGTTTCGCCCGATCCGAGATGAGTGACGAGACGTTTCGGGCCGGAATTGTCACAGCCATCCAGAGCGCCGCGCCTCAATCGTCCCCTGAGCAGATTAACGCCTTTTCCCAGCAGTGCCGGTACGTCTCCGGCGCCTACGACGACCCCGACGCCTACCTCAGGCTCGCCGAGTCCGTGCACCGCTGCGACGTGGACTTCTGCACCCGGCCCAACCGTGTCTTTCATCTGGCCACGCCGCCCCAGTTGGTGTCGACCATCGTCGAGCGCCTGGGCGCGGCCGGGCTGACCGGCGAGCCCGAGGACGGCTCGACCTGGGCCCGGGTGGTCATCGAGAAGCCTTTTGGCCGCGACCTGCAAAGCGCCCTGGAGATGGACTCGGGTCTGCGCCAAACCCTGCGCCAGCGGCAGATCTACCGCATGGACCACTATCTGGGCAAGGAGACGGTCCAGACCATCCTGATGCTCCGGTTCGCCAACGCCGTGTTCGAGCCCATCTGGAACCGCCGCTACGTGGACTTCGTCCAGATTACGGTCGCCGAGTCCATCGGCGTCGAGCACCGGGCCGGCTACTACGACCAGATCGGGTGCTGGCGGGACATGTTTCAGAACCACATGCTCCAGATGCTGTCCCTGGTGGCCATGGAGCCGCCCATCTCCTTTGAGGCCGACGCCGTGCGCGACGAGAAGATCAAGCTGATGCGCTCGATCCGGCCGTTCCCCACGGAAAACCTGAATAGGTGGACCGTCCGCGGCCAGTACGGGCCCGGCCGGATCGACGGCCGGGAAGTGGTCGGCTACGGCGATGAGCAAGGCATTTCCCCGGACAGCACGACCGAGACCTTTGTCGCCGCCAAGTTTTTCGTCGACAACTGGCGCTGGCAGGGCGTGCCCTTTTTCCTGCGCTCGGGCAAGCGGCTGGCCCGCAAACTGAGCCAGATAGTCATCACCTTCAAAAAACCTCCCCTGGCCATGTTCCGTTCGGCCTCGGGCGGCGACCTGCCGGCCAACGTGCTGGTCCTGCGCGTCCAGCCGGACGAGGGCATGTCGCTGCGCCTCGAGGCCAAGCAGCCGGGGACCAGGGTCTGTCTCGGGACCCTGGAGATGTCGTTTAAGTACCGGGAGGTTTTTGGCATCGACCCGCCCGACGCCTACGAGCGGCTGCTTCACGACGTCATGCTCGGCGATCAAACCCTGTTCTGGCGGCGGGACGGCGTCGAGGCCGCCTGGTCGCTGATTACGCCGGTGTTGGAGAGCTGGGAGACAAATCCCGAGGCCGGCCCCTTGCATCTGTATCCGGCCGGGTCCATGGGGCCGGCCGGGTCGGAGGAACTGCTGAGCGGCGAGGGCTATGGCTGGCTCCAGCTCCTAGGACAACGGGCGTCATGAGTCGATTCATCGTGGCCGCCGACGTGGGCGGGACCAAGGCCCGGTTCGGATTGTTCGAGGTCCGGGGCGACGAGTTGGACCTCGTCCTGGAAAAGACCTACGCCAGCGGCCGGTACGACGGCCTGGGACCCATGGTCGCCGAATTTCTGGCCATGACCGGGCGCGAGGTGGACGCCCTCAGCGTCGGCCTGGCCGGTCCGGTGCAGGACGGCCGATGCCGGACGCCCAACTTGCCCTGGCTGGTGGACGTCCGGGACCTGGAACTTCTGGTCCCGGGCAAGCCGGTGTGGCTGATCAACGATCTGCTGGCCACGGCCACGGCCCTGCCCCGCCTGCCGGACGAAAGATTCGTGTCCCTGACGCCCGATCTCGAACCGGCCCCGGGCAACGCCTGCCTCATCGCCCCGGGCACCGGCCTGGGCGAAGCGATCCTCTTTTGGGACGGCCACAAACACGTCCCGTCGGCCTCGGAAGGGGGGCACACCGATTTCGCCCCCCGAAACGAGACCGAGTGGCGGCTGCGGGAGTGGCTGGCCCGGCAATACGGTCACGTCAGCTACGAGCGGATCGTCTCCGGGCCGGGACTGCTGGCCATCTATCGCTTTCTGCTGGCCACGGACGGCGACCAGGAACCGGAAGTGGTGACCAATGAGGACGAGGACCCCTCGGCCCTGATCGCCCAGCACGCCCTCGATGGCCGGAGCCGCCGCTGCGCCCGAGCCTTGGACCTGTTCGTCGGCGTCCTGGGGGCCGAGGCCGGGAACCTGGCCCTCAAGGCCCTGGCCGTGGGCGGGGTCTACCTGGGCGGCGGCATCCCGCCGAAAATCCTGACGGCCCTGCGGTCCGGGCCTTTCCTGGAGGCCTTTTTAGACAAGGGCCGGATGAGACACCTGGTGGCCCGGATGCCGGTCAAGGTCATGGACGCCCCGGAGGCGGCCCTGTGGGGCGCGGCCTGGCACGCCGGGCAAGGCCTCGAGCCTTGACGATCGAGATCCGAAGATTCAACGACCTGGCCGGGCTGAGCCGGTTCGCCGCCGAAATGATCCACCAAGAGGCCACGGCCGCCGCGGCCCTGGACAAAAAATTCTCGATGGCCCTGTCCGGCGGCCGGACACCGCGAACCCTTTACAACCTCCTGGCCGAGGAGCCGTTCGGGCCGTCCCTGCCCTGGGGGTCCGTGCACCTGTTTTGGAGTGACGAACGCTGCCTGCCGCCCGATTCACCTGATTCCAACGTCGGCCTGGCCCGGGAGGTCTTGATTTCAGGTATCAACATCCCGGCGGAAAACGTGCATCAGCCGCGACTTAGCGACCATGACTGCGCCGTTGCGGCGGCCGAGTACGAGGCCGAGCTGGCCCGGTTTTTCCGGCCCGAGCCCGGCGCGTGGCCCGTCTTTGACCTGATCCTGCTGGGCCTGGGTATGGACGGACACACCGCCTCGCTCTTTCCCGGGGATGCGGCCCTGAACGATAACGAACGCTGGGTGACCCGGGTCGACGGTAAGACGGCCTCGCCGCCAATGCCCCGGCTGACGCTGACCCTACCGGTGATCAACAGCGCCCGAACGGTCGTCTTCCTGGTGTCCGGCGATGAAAAACTCGGGGTGGTCGAGGCCATCCTGGGCCGAGCCGAGGCGGCCACCCGATACCCGGCGGCCATGGTCCGTCCCACGGGCCGCCTGGTGTGGCTTCTAAACGCCGGATAGTGGCGATTGGGAACGATTTATCAGGCGGCGGGTTGCTTCGCCAAGGTCCTCGTGTAGAATAAAAACTGACGGCGACGCCGCCGGTCGGGTTCCTTGCTACGTGAGGGAGAGAACATCATGAGCCAGACCTACTACGATCCCCAGGACTTGCCGAACTTCCAGGAGATCGGGGCCGAGGCCCCGGAGATGGCCAAGAAATACTTCGAGTACTACCGCACGGTGTTCGCCGAAGGCGAGTTGACCGAGCGGGAAAAGGCCCTCATCGCCCTGGCCGTGGCCCATACCATTCAGTGCCCCTATTGCGTCGACTCCTTCACCCGGTCCTGCCTGGAAAAGGGCTCGAACCTGGGCGAGATGACCGAGGCGGTCCACGTGGCCACGGCCATTCGGGGCGGGGCGTCGCTGATTCACGGCCTGCAGATGCGCCGCATCGCCCAAAAATTGTCCATGTGATCCGGGTGAATCGTGGTCAGTACCCAAACGGCCAAGGATTTCACGCCTGAACCCTTCACCAGCGTCCTGGCCAGGCACGGCCTGAGGCTGGTTCGGGGCGTCACGAGCACGCTTCAGGTCAACGTCGGCCGGCGGTGCAATCAAACCTGCCGGCACTGCCACCTCCGCTGCGGGCCGGACCGATCCGAGACGATGAGCGCTCAGACCGCCCGGGCCGTGATCGACTACGCCCGCCGGGGCGGGTTCACTTCGGCCGACGTGACCGGCGGCGCGCCCGAGCTTAACCCCCACGTCGAGCGCTTGATGGACGGCCTGTCCGGGGAGGTCGAGAGCCTGATCTTCCGGGCCAACCTGACGGCCCTGATGGCCCCTGAGCAGGCCGACCTGCTGGACCTGTTGGCCGAGCGGGGCGTGGCCATTTTCGCCTCGCTGCCGTCGGTCTCCGCCGCCCAGACCGACGCCCAGCGGGGCCAGGGTGTGTTCCGGCGGTCGATCGAGTCCTTGCGGCGGCTCAATGACCGGGGCTACGGGACAACAAATTCCGGCCTGGTCCTGAACCTGGTGTCGAACCCGACCGGCGCCTTCCTGCCGCCCGGCCAGGCCCAGGCGGAGAAGCGGTTCAAGCAGGAGTTGGAGCGCCGCTTCGGCCTCAGCTTCACCAGCGCCCTGACCTTCGCCAACGTGCCCCTGGGCCGCTTCGGGGACTGGCTGCGGGTGTCGGGCAACTACGAGGGTTATCTGGACAAGCTGGCCTCGAGCTTCAACCCCTGCGCCGTGGACAGCCTGATGTGCCGGACGCTGGTCTCGGTGGACTGGAACGGCTGGTTGTACGACTGCGATTTCAACCTGGCCGCCGGGCTGCCCCTGGCCGGAGGCCGGGTTCACGTCTCGGACATGGACGGCCCGCCCGAGCCGGGCAGTCCCATCGCCGTATCGGACCACTGTTACACCTGCACCGCCGGCTCCGGCTTCACCTGAGGCGGGGCCATTGTCGCCTGAGGTTCGGGCGTAAGTATTTTGTGCCGTGACCCCCGTGATATCGGCCATTGCTCAACGGCCGGAAAAGTGCGGGGGTCCCCTTTTCAATCGAGAGCCACGTGACGGAGCGCCCCATCGAACCGAACGACGAGACCTCTGCCTGGTGGTGGCTGAAGCCGGTGATGGGCCTGACCATGGTCGGTGTCCTGATCGGGCTGGCCCTGGCCTCGGACCCGGGGGCCATCCTGGGCCAATGCCGGGACTGGCTGGGCGGTGCGGGCGGGTGGGGCTGGCTCATTTTCGTCGGCCTGTACGTCGCCGTGTCCGTGGCCGCCCTGCCCGGCACGATCATCAGCGCCCTGGCCGGCTACGTCTACCATCCCCTGGTCGGGGTGGCCCTGGCCAGCCTCGGCTCGACCGCCGGGGCGGCGGCCGCCTTTGTGGTGGGCCGCTACTTCGCCCGGGGGGCGGTCAAACGCCTCATCGCCGGCCGTCCCCGCTTCGAGAAAATGGACCGCCTCTCCCGGGATCACGGCGGGACCCTGGTGGCCGTGACCCGGCTGACGCTCCTGCCCTTCAACGCCTTCAACTACATCTTCGGCCTGACCCGGGTCGGCTTCTGGAAATACGTCTTCTGGTCTTGGGTGGGCATGTTTCCCTCGACGACCTTTGTGGTCATCACCGCCCGGGCCGCGGCCGAAGGCGCCCAGGGCCGCTTTCCCTGGCACTATCTGGGTCTGGCCGCGGGGCTGTTGGTCGTCCTGGTCTTCACCGTCCGGCTGGCCCGCCGCAAGCTGAAGGCTATAGAGTACGAGGCGGAGGTTTCCGTCGACGAGGTCACGGACCGGTGACACCGGGGGAGTTTGTCATCGGCCGTATATTTTTGAAGACGGCTTCACGCGACCAGGCCTCGAGGGGCCGATACCCTGGCGGGGAGTGAAAAGGACATGGCTGACGATTCGAAGACAGAAATCGCCGAGTTCGGCCGCTGGCTGAGGGGCCTGAACTTTTCGGTCATGCCGGCCATGGCCATGGCCGCCGCGGCCGAGTTGGGGTTGTTCGGCCGTCTGCTCGTGCCGACCGCGGCCCGGGACCTGGCCCGGGAGACGGGCTGCTCGGCCCGGGGGCTTGTGTTGTTACTGGACGCCCTGACCGGTCTGCAGGTCATCCAGAAACAAGACGACCGTTACTTTCTGACCGAGAAGGCCCGACATTTCCTGGGGACAGGGGACGTTGATTCGTTTGAACCGTTTTTGATGCATCTGCACCAGATCGCCCCCGGGTGGCTCGACATGGCTGAGGTCATCCGCCGCGGCGCCCCTCACCAGCGGGAGGCGGATGATGGGCGTTACGTCAACCTGACCCGCGGCCTGGCGGCGACCAACCGGCCCATGGCCGACCTGCTGCAACGCCGGTTCCCGGACCCGCCGCCCCAAAAAATACTGGACGTGGGCTGCGGGGCCAGCAGTTGGAGCCGACCGTTCGTGGTGGCCGAGCCCGGGGCCCGCGGCTTCGCCCTGGACCGCCCGGCGGTGCTCGACGGCGCGGCCAAGGTCTTTCTGGGCGAGGTGGGCCTGCTGGATCGTTATACCTTCCTCCCCGGCGATTTTTGGGAAACAGACTGGGGCCGGGACTATGACCTGGTCATCCTGGGGCACCTCTGCCACAGTCTGGGACCGGAGCAGATCGTGGCCTTGCTCCGCCGGGCCAATGCCGCGCTGGGGCCCGGCGGCCGGGTGGCGGTCATCGATTTCATCGCGGACGAAACACGTCAAGAGGTCCTGTTTCCCCTCTTGTTCGCCCTGAACATGCTGGTCCACACCGACCAGGGGCGGACCTACACCGAGGGCGAGTATCGGTCCTTCATGGTCGAGGCCGGATTAAATCCGACCGAGCGCCTGGACCTGACCGAAGCCGTGGGCCTGGCGGCGCTGATCGCCCGCGCGGGGTGATTTTTATTCACGAGGGAGGCCGATGGTTTCCGTCTGTCATCCCTTCCCGGAGCCGTTGGTGCCCGGCCGACTGGTGCGCCGCTACAAGCGTTTCCTGGCCGACGTGGGGCTGGACGACGGGACCGAGGTGGTCGCCCACTGCCCCAACTCCGGGTCGCTCATGAGTTGTCTGCAAAAAGGGGCCCGGGTCTACCTGTCCGCACACGACGACCCGGCCCGCCGGACCAAGTACACCTGGCAGATGATCCGCATCGGCCGGGTCTGGGTGGGCATCAACACCCTGATTCCCAACCATCTGGTCGCCCTGGCGGCCCGAAAGCGGGCCCTGCCCCTGTTTGACGGGGCGACCGCGGTGCGGCGGGAAGTGCCCTACGGCCGAAACTCCCGGGTGGACCTGGTGGTCGATTTGGAACGGGGCGACCAATTGTACGTCGAGGTCAAGAACGTGACCCTGGTCGAGGGGGACAGGGCCCTGTTTCCGGACGCGGTCACGACCCGGGGCCTCAAACACCTCCGGGAACTGATCGCCGTCAGCCGGCGCCAGGGAACAAAGGCGGCCATGGTCTACGTGGTCCAGCGGACCGACGCCGCGGCCTTTGGCCCGGCGGCCGAGATCGATCCGGAGTACACCCGCTGGTTTTACCGGGCCAGGGCCGCCGGGGTGGCCATGGTCGCCGTCCAGGCCCGGGTGTCGCCCCAGCGGGTCTGCCTTTTTCGGGAAATACCTCTGCTTGACTGAATGGCGCTCATCTGGTCCACTGGCAGATAGGGGCCGTATTTGCCCCCTCTTTGACCGGAGGAAGAGATGTACTACGACGTGCTGTTGACCGAAGAGGCCAAAAAGATTCGGGACGAGGTTCGGGCCTTTGTCCGGGACGAGGTCTCGCCCGATCTGCTGCGGGCCATGGACAAGGACGAGATCACCTACCCCCGGGAGTTCGTGGCCAAACTGGGCCGGGCCAATTTGCTGGGCCTGCGTTTCGACCCCAGGTGGGGCGGCCGGGGACTGAACTGGGTGGCCGAGGCGGCGGCCGAGGAGGAGGTCGGGGTCCTGGGGACCGCCCTGGGGTGCGCCTTTGTGATGCCGTCCATCGTCGGCGAGGCCCTGCACTTCTTCGGCACGGACGAGCAGAAGGAGAAGTTCCTCAAACCGATCCTGGCCGGGGAGAAGGTCAGCGCCGAGGCCCTGACCGAGCCCCGGGGCGGTTCGGACTTCTTCGGGGCCACCAGCCGGGCCGTACTCGAGGGCGACCACTTCGTGGTCAACGGCCAGAAGCGCTTCGTGGTCGCGGCCAGCGAGGCCGATATCTTCCTGGTCTACTGCCGGACCAACTTCGACGAAAAGGCCGACAAGAACTCGCGTATCAGCGCCCTGATCATCGAGCGGGGGCCGGGGGTCGAGGCCGAGTACACCTACGGCCTGATGGGCACTCGGGGCGGCGGCACCGGACGCCTGGTCTTCCGCGACGTCAAGGTCCCGCGAGAAAACCTGATCGGGCCGCTCCACGGCGGGGCCCTGGTCTTCAACCAGATGATGGTCCCCGAGCGGCTGACCTCGGCCGCGGCCTCCCTGGGCGGGGCCCGGGCCGCCCTGGAGGTGGCCACCAAATACTCGGACAAGCGCTTCGCCTTCGGCCAGGCCATCCGCCGTTTCCAGGCGGTGTCGTTCATGGTCGCCGACGCCGTCACCCACCTCGACGCCGCCCGGGGCCTGACCTATCTGGCCGCCCGGGCCGTGGACGAGGACGCCCCCAATTCGAGACGCCTGGTCAGCGAGGCCAAGAAGTTCGCGACCGACATGTCCTGGGAGGTGACCAACAAGGCGATGCAGATCATGGGCGGCATCGGCTACACCGACGTCTACCCCATCGAGAAGATGATCCGCGACACCCGGCTCTGCCAGATCTGGACCGGCACCAACCAGGTCATGAACCTCCTCATTCAGCACGAGTACTACCGGGAGGTCCTGTCCGGCGCCGACCGGTCGCGCGACGTCGAGGCCGACGCCACCAGCTTCGGGGACGAGACCGAGAAGTGCTACACCGACGAGGACATGTGGCGGGTCCACGAGGACGGTTAGCCGAACCGGCCCTGAGTCGCGGACATGGCCTACGTCATCGACCCGAAACAATGCGACGCCTGCGCCCTGTGCGTCGAGGAGTGTCCCGTGAACGCCATTCACCTGAGCGACCAAGCGCCGTTCGTCATCGACCCCACGGAGTGCACCGACTGCGGCTCCTGCGCCGACGTCTGTCCCCGGGAGGCCATCCGGGGCGGATGAGGGAGGGGGCGTGACGCCGCCGGGATTGATCGAACTGCCCCGGGACCTCGTCGAGCCCGCGGTGGGGATGTACGGCCGGACCTTTTTCGACGATCCCCAGACCATGTATTTCGCCCCGGACGAGGCCGCGCGCCGCCAGGCGATGCCCCACGTCTTCCGGCTCCTGATCCGTTACACCACGCTCTACGGCCGGGCCCAGGCCACGTCGAGCGATCTGGAGGGGCTGGCCTGCTGGCTGCCCTTCCCCAAGGCCCGGATGAGGACCTGGGGCCTGTGGCGGGCTGGCGCCCTGGCCCTGGGGTCCCGGGTGGGCCGGGACGTCATGGACCGGCTGCGGCGGGTCCAGGAATACGCCGGCCGGATTCATCACCGGGTGGTCCCCGGGCCCCACTGGTACCTGGTGATCATGGGCGTGGACCCCGATTTCCAGAGCCGGGGATGGGCCGAGGCCCTGCTCCGGCCGATGCTGACCCGGCTGGACGAACTGGGCCGGCCCTGCTTTCTCGAAACCCACCGGGCGGACAACGTGTCATTCTACCGCCGTTTCGGCTTCGAGGTGGCCGAAACGGGCGCCTTGCCGGGCTCCGACATCCCCCACTGGGCCATGCTGCGCTGGCCGTGAGTCCGGGCCCGGGACGACCGAGGTCGAGGATGGTCAAGCAAATGCTTGACCCGGCGCGTCGGATAACATATTTCTACCAATATCCCCAACCCATCCCCTGAGGAGACGAGCAACATGGACCAGTATCAACTGTTCATCGACGGCCAGTTCGTGGACGCCGCCTCGGGCGAGACCTTCGAGACCATCGATCCCGGCACCGGGGCGCCCATCGCCGAGGTGGCCCAGGCCGGTCCGGACGACGCCGTGGCGGCCATCGAGGCCGCCCGCCGGGCCTTTGACCAAGGGGGCTGGAGCGATCTCGATCCGGCCGACCGGGCGCGGATCGTGATGGACTTCGGCGACCGGCTGATGCAGGACGCCGTCCGGCTGGCCCTGATCGAGTCCATGGACTCGGGCGGCATCATCAAGCGCACCGGGACCGAGGTCTTTCTGGGGTCGCTCATGATCCGCAACCTGGCCCAGTACGCGGGCCGCGATTTCCCCTGGCGGGAGGAGGTTCCCGTCTCGGGCAATCCCTTCTTCCCGGGACGCAACTACGTCCGCCGCGAGCCCATCGGCGTCTGCGTCGGCATCGTCCCCTGGAATTTTCCGATGACCATGGCCCTGTGGAAGATCGCCCAGGCGATCATCATGGGCAACACCATCGTCCTCAAGCCGGCGACCAACACCTCCCTGTCGGCCCTGATCGTGGCCGAGGCCGTTCAAAAGAGCGCCATCCCCGACGGCGTGGTCAACGTCCTGCCCGGCCCCGGCGGCGAGTTGGGGCGCGTCCTGTGCACCCACCCGGGCGTAGACAAGCTGGCCTTCACCGGCTCGACGGCCGTCGGCCGCCAGATCATGAAGATGGGCGCCGACACGATCAAGAAGGTCACCTTGGAGCTGGGGGGCAAGAGCGCCAACATCATCCTGGACGACGCCGACCTGGACCTGGCCGTGGACGGCGGGCTGTTCGGGACCTTCTTCCACCAGGGCCAGATCTGCGAGTCGGGCACCCGCCTCCTGGTCCATTCCAAAATTTACGACGAGTTCGTCGATCGCCTGACCAAACGGGTGGCCGGCATCAACATCGCCTACCAGCTCGACCCGACCAGCCAGATGGGCCCTCTGGTCAGCGCCGAGCAGCTAGCCACCACCGAGTACTACGTCAAGCAGGGCCGGGAGGCCGGCGCGGAGATGGTGGCCGGCGGGAGCCGGCCCGAGGACCCGATGCTCGAGGACGGCTTCTATTATCAACCGACCATCTTCGTCGGCGTGGACAACAAGATGCAGATCGCCCAGGAGGAAATCTTCGGCCCGGTGGTCTGCGTCATCAAGGTCGATGACGACGACGAGGCCATCGCCGTGGCCAACGACTCGATCTACGGCCTGGGCGGCGGGGTCTGGTCGACAAACACGGCTCGGGCCGAGCGCATCGCCGCTGGCGTTCGGACCGGCACGATGTGGATCAACGATTACCACGCCTTCGCCGACTTCTGCCCCTTTGGGGGATACAAGCAGTCGGGCATCGGCCGTGAGTTGGGGCATCACGGCCTGGCCGAGTACACCGAGGTGAAGCGGGTCCACGTCTCGGCCGAGGGTGACCCGACCAACAAGATGGCCTTCCAGATGATGTTCCAGTACCCCAAGAGCAGCTCGTTCCAGTTCCTGGGGCCGACCAAGGTCAACTCCGGGCCGGGCGCGGTGGCCTCGGTGTCCACCGAGGTCCAGCTCCTGGGCTGCCAACGGGCCATCCTCCTGACCGACAAGGGGGTGACCGACGCCGGCCTGGCCGAGATCGCCCGACAGGCCCTGGGAGAATACTGCGCCGTCGTGTTCGACGACATCCCCCAGGATTCCGGCCTGGAGACGATCGACGCCGCGGCCATGGCCGCCCGGGAGGCCGGGGCCGACCTGGTGGTCAGCGTCGGCGGCGGCTCGGTCATCGACACCGGCAAGGCCCTGGCGGTGACCCTCAAGCTCGGGGGCAAGGCCACCGACCACATCGCCATCATGCGCCTGGCCGGACCGGTCACGCCGCACATCGTCATCCCGACCACGGCCGGCACCGGCTCCGAGGTGACCAACGCCGCCGTGATCAATAACAAGGCCGTCGACCGGAAGGTCTACATCGTCGACTACCACCTCTACCCCCAGGTGGGCATCCTCGACCCGCGGCTGACGACCGGTCTGCCCCCCGGCCTGACCGCGTCCACGGCCATGGACGCCCTGACCCACGCCGTCGAGGCCGTGACCAGCATCCGGGCCAATCCGGTCTGCGACGCCCACGGCCTGCACGCCATCCGCCTGATCCGGGAGAACCTGCCCCGGGCCATCGAGGACGGCGCGGACCTGGCGGCCCGTTCCAACCTGCAGGCGGCGGCCACCCTGGCCGGCTGGGCCTTCACCATCGCCCAGGTCGGCCTGGCCCACGGCATGGCCCACACCCTCGGGGCGCTCTTCGGCGTCCCGCACGGCGCGGCCTGCGGCATCGTGCTGCCCCAGGTGATGCGCTTCAACGCCGAGCACGCCACCGAACGGCTGGGCTGGATCGCCCGGGCCCTCGGGGTCGACACCAGCGGCCTGGAACCGATCGAGGCCGCCCTGGCCGCGGCCGACGCGGTCGAAGAACTCATGAAGCAGGTCTCTCACCCTTTGGGCCTGGGGGAGTTGGGCGTGCCCGAGGACGCGCTCTACGAGGCGGCGGTCCACGCCGTGGCCGATCCGGCCTGCCTGTTCAACGCCCGGCCGGTGACCGACCCGGGAGTCGTCATGGACGTCTACGAGGCGTCCATGTAGGCCCGGCCCGAACACCGGGCCGGCGAACACCAGACCCAGTCGGTCCGTTGAGAGCCGTAAAAACAACGAGCATCAGGAGGGGGGAATGAACTCCAAGTACTTCAAGGATCCGGCCGTGGCCCTGGACGTGATCGTGACCACCTTCGAGCGCACCAAGGACGTGCCGGACATCTCGGGGCCGATCGGCAAGCTCGACCAGTTGACGGCCTATGACTACACCCAGGACGATCCCAGCCTGTACGTCTGGGTCGACTCCCGGGGCGGCCAGATCACCGTCGGCAGCGGCGAGCCGCCGGACAAGCCGGCGGTGACCATGATCAGCGGCATCGACGTGGCCCACCAGTCGTGGTCCAACAAGCTCAACCCGATGATGGCCATGGCCACGCGCAAGATCAAGGCCAAGGGCAACGCCACCAGCCTCCTCAAGCTGGCTCCCTTGCTCAAGAAGATCGCGCCCGTCTACAACCAGGTCCTGGACGAGAAAGGCCTGGGGGACATCAAACTCTAGCCCCGGGCCAAGCGATGGACGCCGCCGCCGAACCGATCATCAGCGTCTCGCATCTGTCGGTCCAGATCGAGCGTCGGCCGGTCCTGAGCGACATCAACCTCGTGATCGAGCCGCACCGGTTCGAGATGGTCATCGGCCCCAACGGCGCGGGCAAGACCACCCTGCTCCGGATCATCCTGGGGTTGATGCGGCCGCAGAGCGGATCGGTGCGCGTCTTCGGCCTCGATCCCCGGCGTCTGAGGCACCGGGGCCGTCTCCTGGGCTACGTGCCCCAGCGGCCCCTGGCCGACCCCAAGTTCCCGGCCACGGTCGGCGCGGTGGTGCTCATGGGCCGCTACGGCCAGATCGGCCTCTTCCGCCGGCCCGGCGCCGAGGACCGGGCCGCCGTTCGGCTGGCCCTCACCCGGGTCGGTCTCCTGGACCTGATCGACCGACCCATCGGCTCGCTCTCCGGCGGCCAGTCCCAGCGGGTGTTCATCGCCCGGGCCCTGTGCGCCGAGCCCAAGCTGCTGCTCCTCGACGAGCCGTCCATCGGCCTGGACGAGGGGGCCCGGGAGCAGTTCTACGAACTGCTGCGCCGGCTGCAGCACGATCTGGAGCTGACCGTCATCATGGTCACCCACGACCTGTCGGTGGTCAGCCTCCACACCGACCGCGTCGTATGCCTGAACCGGCGGTTGATCGCCCACCAGGGCCTGCCGCTGCAGGCCCACGCCCTCGAGGACTGCTACGGCTGTCAGGTCGAGGCCCTGTTTCACGGCCACGTGCCGCACCGGGTGGTGAATTGAGCCATGTTTGACGTCTTCGCCATGGGCTTCATGCAGCGGGCCCTCCTGGCCGGGGTGGTGGTGTCGCTGCTGCTGGGCGGGCTGTCGGTGTTCGTGGTCCTGCGGCGGTTGTCGTTCGTCGGGGTGGGCGTCTCCCACGCCGCCTTCGGCGGCATCGCCCTCGGATTCTGGCTGGGCGTGGACCCCACCCTCAGCGGGGTGTTGTTCGCCCTGGCCGTGGGTCTGCTCATCGGCTGGGCCGGCCGGTCCGGCCGGATCAAGGAAGACACGGCCATCGGCATCTTCTTCGCCGCGGCCATGGCCCTGGGGGCGATCTTCCTGGCCCTGTCGGCCCGGTACAACGCCGACGTCATGGGCACGCTCTTCGGCGACATCTCGGCCATCTGGCCGACGGACGTGTGGCTCATCGCCGGGGTCGGGGTGATCGTCGGCCTGTTTCTGATCCTGTTATTCAAGGAACTGGTGTACACCAGCTTCGATCCGGAGATGGCCCGGGTGGCCGGCGTGCCGGTCACGGCCCTGGACTATCTGCTGCTTTGCGCCCTGGCCCTGAGTGTGGTCATCGGCGTCAAGGTGGTCGGGATCGTGCTCCTGGCCGCCCTGCTGGTCGCCCCGGCGGCGGTGGCGCTGCTCTGGTCGCGGACGATTCGGGGGGTCGTCTTTCTCAGCCTGTCGGTCGCCCTGGGGTCGACCCTGGGCGGGCTGGTGCTGAGCGTGTACGTCAACCTCCCCTCCGGGGCGACCATCGTCTGCCTGATCACGCTCGTCTTTGTGGCCTCCCTGAGCATCAGCCGCCTCAAGGGGGCCTGAAAAAACAGGTTACCTCCCACAAAGGACTTGACATCCACCCCCGAACCTCTTCAGAATGCAAGACTAAGGAGTCAGACATGGGTGGACCCAAGAGTCAGATCACCGTCCGGTCCCTGGACGGCGTCAACGTCCGCTGGTGGCGCTGGTGGTGGTGTGGTGCGGAGGTCTGCCCGGTAGTCTAGTCGACCGACATTTTCCCGAAACAACCGCGGCAGGCCTCACGGGCCCTGCGGTTTTTTTATGGCCAAGAAACGCGGGGCTCAAAGGCCGGCCGGGTCTAATCCAAAGGAGACGACCATGAGACCCATCACCCACGTGGAGGCCGATTCGCTGCTCATCCCCGCCGAAGTCCTGGCCCGGGCGTCCATGGCGCGGAGCGCCCGACTGACCGTCCGGACCGAGACCGGCCGGATCATCATCGAGTCGCACGATGGATCGGCCGAACCGGCGACGACCCCCCAGGAGGGTCGGGTGATCCTCTTCGGCCGCATCGACGACCTGCTCCTGGCCGGCGAAGGCGGTTGAAGAGTTCGGGCGTTTTCAACGGCCGGGGCCATCGATCCGCCCCCGGCCACCGCTTGGCGCGGGCCGTCAGTCCCTAGTCCGGACGGCCCGTCGACCCGTCATCATCTCCGGGCCCGGTCAGGCGTCCCCCCCGGGCGAATTCCCCCCCCCAACCCCGGGGATTCGCCCGGTTCGCTGACCGGGCCCATCCCCTGACACCGGTTTTTATCAAAACGCGGCACAACGCCGACTATTGGCGGCCCGTCACGTCCTGTCACCTGTTTGCGCCCGGCCGCGACGCACGTCGAAAGAGCCGGGAGACCGGCGGATCGACACCCGGCGAACCCCCGGTCCGGACCTCCCTCAGGCCGGCGGCGGAGACTGATCGACCAGGGTGAACGCCTCGTCCACGGGCAAGGTGAAGTGGCGGAGGATCTGACGGGCTCGGACCCCGGCCCTCAAGGGATTGGGCCCCAGTTCGATCAGATCCCGCTTCATCTGCTCGACCAGGTCCATCGCCTCGGAGGACATGAGCGGCGCCACGCCGTGCCGGGCGATTCGCCGCGGATCGTGGCCCGCCTCGGCCAGCAGGTTCCTCAGGTGGACCAGCCGGTGGCCGGCCCAGGTGCCGCCGTCGAGCGAGTAGCAGGCGTCGTCGTAGCACGACAGGATCAGGACGCCGTCGAACCCGGCCCGAAAGGCCTCGAGGACGTAGACCGGATCGATCTTCCCGGCGCAGGGCACGCGGATGAAGCTCGCCCCTCGAGGCCATTCCATTCCCCACAGCCGGGCATTCTCCATGGCCTTGGCCGCCGAGTTCTGGCACACAAACACCAGAACCTGGACCGCTTCGTCCGCCTCGTCAACCCCGATCGCCGACCCGGATCCGGATTCACCCGCGGCCAGCCGTATCTCCCGGCCGTAGCGTTGGTCCTCGTCACCCCGCAGTTGAATGGCGTCCATGGGGCACTCCGAGGCGCAGGTGCCGCAGGCCGTGCAGGCCAAGGGGTTGGCCGCCGGGCGACGGGCGATGAAGCCCATCGCCCCCTCCGGGCAGACCCGGACGCAGGTCAGGCACAAGGCGCACAGCCCACGGTCGACCTCGACCCGGGACTGTTCGATCTCGACCCGACCCTGCTTGAGCAGGCCGCGCACCGCCTGGATCACCTGCCCGACGTCGGCCCGCTGTCCGGACAAGTCGCTCTCGGTGCGGGCCTGGCCGACGACAAACACCCCGGCCCGGGGCGTCAGGGTGGGCAGGGCCCCCACCTTGTCCGGCTGCAGCCGGCCGTCCCGGCCGACCGCCAGCCCCAGGGCCGCGGCCAGACGGTGGTAGCCCTCGTCCGGGGCGGCCACCTCGTCGACCGCCATCAGATGGGCCGGCCAGTGGACCTCGCGCTCGAGGATGTCGTCCCGGAAGCGGAGTTCGACCACGTCCCCTTTGTCCTCGATCCGGGGGACGTCGTGGGTGAATTTGAACAGCAGGCCGCCGGCCCGGCGGACCTCCTGGGTCAGGGCCTCGAGATCAGGGGCGGCCACCTTGGCGTTGCCCGTCAGGAGAGCCACCTCGGCCCCGAAGTCACGGCGCAGGGCCAGGGCGGCCCGGCAGGCCGCCCGCAGACTGGACGGATAGGTTTCCAGTCCAAAACCGAGGCATAGCGCCACCCGAGGTTTCCCGCCCTCACCCAAGACCCGCTTCAGGTACTCGGGCGACCCCACCAGGCCCGACAATTGGCCCAGGGCGGTCACCCGTTCTGACAATTCGATCCCCAGCCCGTCCAGGTTGGCCCGCCGAGGGGGGCCCTGGGCGACGACCACGGCCCCGACCGAGAATTCTTGGGCGCGGCCCTCTCGATCCAGGACCCGGGCCCGGAACCCGCCGGCCGATCCGGACAGCCCCAACAAGACCCCCTGGCGGATCAGGGTCACCAGGGACTAGATCTCGCCGGCCAGGGCGGCCGCCTCCTGTCCGGCCTCGGGGCCCCACAGTGGCTCGGGCGGGGCCAGGCGTTTGGTCGGGGCCACGAGCACCACGCCGTAACCGGCCCGAACCAGGCCCCGGGCCGCGCTCAGGGCGGCCAGGCCGTCGCCGACGACCAGCACGTCCGTCGGCACCGTCAGCGTCTCGACGCTCGGTGTCGGCCGGTAGGCCTGAACGGCCAGGGCCTGGCCCAGGGCCGTGGCCGCCCCGGGGTGCACCACGCAGCCCAAGGCCTCGCCGTCCGGCTTACGGCACAGATCCAGCCAGATCCCGTTGCCGGTCTCCAGTTCCATCCCTTCCGGGAGAGGGCCGCCGGGAGCGGCCGGAACGGCCAGCGGACAGGCCCCGACCACGAACGAGGTCAGGCCGCTGTCCCGAACCACCCGGGCCACCTGGGCCGCCCCTTCGGCCTGGCAGGCCTGGGTTATCTCGTGGACGTTGGCTCCCCCGACGCCCGCCTCGGCGGTCCATCTCAGCCGTCGGAAGTCCAGGGCGTCGGTTTGGGTCTTCCCGCCGCGGCACAGAAACACTCCCACGCGTTCACTGGCGGCCATTCAACTACCCTCCAGATAACGAATCGTCTCCCGGGCCGCCCCGGACGCGTGGGCCACCACCTCGCTGACGTCCTGGGGCCGCGTCACGGCGCCGGCCACAAAGACCGGCGACCGGCCGTTGCCGGGTGGTTCGGGTTCAGCGATGAAGCCGTGGTCGTCGAGCGCCAGCCCCAACATCTCGGCCAGCCCGGCGTTGTCCTGGTTGGGCGCCAGGCCCACCGACAGGACCAGCAGGTCAAAGGGGCGTTGCGTCGGTCCTTGCCTCGGGTCGGCCACGTACTGGACCATGACCCGGTCGTCCTCGCCCGGCCAGGCGTCGCCGGGGATCTGGCGGATCAGCTCCAGCTTTTCCTCGGCCGCGGCCAGGAATTCATCGAAGGCGTGACCGAAGCTCTGGATGTCCATGTAGAAGACCGTCACCGCGCAACCGAAGCGGTGCTCGAGCGCCCGGCCCAGCCGCAGGGCGTAGCCGCAACAGACCCTCGAGCAGTAGTTGTTGCGCTCCCGCTCCCGGGAGCCCACGCACTGGATGAAGGCCACGCTCTCGGGCACCCGGCCGTCCGAGGGACGGCGCGGCTCGCCGTCGCGCCGGAGCTGGCTCTCCAAGTCCAGGCCGGTAATGACGTTGGGCAGTTGCCCGTAGCCGAACCGGGGTTTGGTGGCCGGGTCGTAGGCCGTAAAACCGCTGGCCAGCACGATGGCGTCCGCTCCGACTTGAATCGTCTCCGGCTCGAGGTCGAACCGGATCGCCTCCTCGGGACAGACGTCGCGGCAGAGCGTCGACTTGTGGTCCCGGAACCAGAGGCACACTTCAGGGTTGATGGCCAGGCGCGGCCGATGACCGGCCAGGGGGGACCGGCGGATGGCCCCCTGCTCCG
>JAHJDS010000124.1 GCA_018812395.1 Pseudomonadota bacterium | reverse complement strand
GACGGCGAGGTGACCGACGGCAACATCGAGTTCGAGGGCGAGCGGATCGACAGGAAACACGCCGAGGAGATAGCTAAAAGGGGGATCGTCCAGGTCATCGAGGGCCGGCGGGTGTTCGAGCACCTGACCGTCGAGCAGAACCTCAAGGTCGGGGCCCACATGCGCAAGCACGGCCGGTCCATCAAGGTGGGCCTGGAAATGGTCTACTCCTACTTCCCGCGCCTCAAGGAAAAGCGCAACGAGATCGCCGGCTTCGTGTCCGGCGGCGAGCAGCAGATGACCGTCGTCGGCCGGGCCCTGATGACCTCGCCCAAGCTGATGCTTCTCGACGAGCCGTCCATGGGGCTGGCGCCGATGCTCATCCGGGAGATATTCAACATCATCACCCGGCTGCACGAGCACGAGGGCATCTCGATCCTGCTGGTCGAGCAGAACGCCAAGCTGGCCCTGAACGTGGCGCCCCACGCCTACGTCATGGAGACCGGCCGGATCGTCATGGACGACTCGTCCGAGACGCTGATCGAGAACCCGGACATCAAGGACTTCTACCTGGGGCTGACCGACTTTGGTGAGCGGAAGAGTTTCCGCGATGTCAAGCATTACAAACGCCGCAAGCGCTGGCTGGCCTAGCCGCGGCGTCTACGCACAAGGAGGTCTCGGACATGGCGAAAAGAGCCTTAGTCCTGCTAACCATTACGGCCTTTATCATGACCGCCCTGATGGTCCCGGTCGCCTCGGCCAAGGGGTTGAGGAAACCGGTCGTCAAACTGTTGAGCGTCGAGGTCAGGGAAATACAAGCCTTCTACCTCAACATGAAGAAGGGCCGGGGCGCGATCATAAACCTGGCCTGCGTCTTCTCCATCTACAACCCCAACAAACGGTCCGTCTACCTTGATTCTCTGAGCTACGCCCTGTACTTCGACGACTTCTACGTCAACACCATGAAGTACCGGGGGAAGATCTGGATCCCGGCCCGCAAGACCGTTCAAATCGACGTCTACGGGAGCCAGTCGGCCCGGACGCTGTTACTCAACCTCCTGGTGACCAACGGCGCCAAGCTCCAGGCCCAGGCCGACGCCTGGAACAAGGCCCACCCCAACGCCAAGAAGAAGAAGACGTCCGGGGCCTTCGCCGGGGCCAACATCAACCGGTGGTTCACGACCATCGCCGACTACAAGTTCCCGATCTACCTCAAGAAGGGCGCGGCCATCTTCACGGCCCCCGGCGGACGTCGGGCCGTGGTCAACATCAACTTCAAGTATCACCCCAAATAAAACCGGAACCCCGGCCGGACGGTCCCGCCTGGGGCCGTCCGGCCGTTTCCCTTTTGGGCGAGGAAAAAAATGGCCGCCATTGACCGCACCAAGGGCTTCCTGGACGAGGCCATGGAGACCATGGACCCGGATCAGCACCGGGAGTATCTCGACCGGGAACTGCAAAAGATCGTCGCCCACGCTTACGCCGGCGCGCCGGCGGTCAAGGACAAGCTCGATCGGGCCGGAGTGGCCCCGGGCGACCTCCGGAGGGTCGAAGACCTCCAAAAACTGCCGGTGACCGAAAAGGCCGAGTTGGTCGAGTTGCAGCGGCGGGACCCGCCCTTCGGCGGCTTGGTGGCGGCGCCCCTGGAGCAACTCCGGCGCATCTTCGTCTCGCCGGGCCCGATCTATGAGCCCGGAGACCAGTCCTACCTGGACAACCGCTGGGCCCAGGCCTTTGTCGCCGCCGGTTTCCGGGCCGGCGACCTCGGTCTGGTGACCTTCAACTTCAACATGGTCCCCTTTGCCAACATGCTCGACGATTCGCTGAACATGATCGGCGCGAAAACCATCCCCATGGGGGTGGGCAACAGGGACATCCAGGTCCAGACCATGAAGGACCTGGGCGTCTCGGCCTATCTGGGCACCCCCAGCTTCCTGGCCGCCCTGGGGGACAAGGCCGAGGCCATGGGCCTTGACCTCGAAAAGGACATCAAGCTCGAGGTCGGGTTCGTCGCCGCCGAGATGCTGCCCGAGTCGTTCCGGGCCGAACTCGAGGCGCGCTTCGGGATGATCATCCGCCAGAGCTACGGCACGGCCGACGCCGGCTGCCTGAGCTTCGAGTGTTACCAAAAGGGCGGGATGCACGTCCCCTACAACTGCATCGTCGAGATCGTCGATCCGGACACCGGCCGGCAGGTCGAGCCCGGACAGCCGGGCGAGGTGGTCTGCACGGTCTTTGACCGGACCTACCCTCTGATCCGGTTCGGCAGCGGCGACCTCAGCGCCCTCGATTACGGTGAGTGCCCCTGCGGCCGGACCGCGCCCAAGCTGACCCGGATCATGGGCCGGGTGGACCAGGTGACCAAGGTCAAGGGGATGTTCATCCATCCCGGCCAGGCCCGGGCCGTGGTCGGCCGGTTCGAGTCGATCAAGTGTTTCCAGGTGGTCGTCACCCGGGACCGGCACAAGGACGTGATGACCTTCCACTGCGAGTTGGAGCCCGGGACAAACATGGCCGAACTCGAGCCGGCCCTCAAGGCGGCCATCCAGGACGTCCTGCGCGTGCGCGGCGAGGTCGAGTTCGTCGCCCCGGGGACCGTCCCCTCGGGGGCCAAGGTCATCGACGACCGCCGGGTGTGGGACTAACCGCCAGGGGCCGCCGCCCCTGACCGCGGGGACGAGCATCCGGCCGTCGCGGACATCGGGATCGTCCGGGCGGGCACGTCGGCCCTCGATCATCGCCGCCCCTCGTCACGAATCCTCATCAATAATCCGGGCTGGTAACCGGCCCCCCTGATCTGATATAATTGCCACGCGCCCGGGAGCGCGGGGCGCTCACCTTACTTTTTCGTTACCGAGGTTTTTTCTTGACTCGTCACCAAGACGTCGAGGTCATCGATCCTCCCGCGTCGGAGGACCCGCCGGTCGAGCCGAAGGTGGTCGAGGCCCTGCCCCCGGGGGGGTCTGACCAGGGGGCGCCGCCACCGGAGCAGTATGACCCTCTCCGGCGCTATCTGTGGGAGATCAGCCGCTATTCCCTGCTGACCCCGGAAGAGGAAAAGGAACTGGCCGTCCGCTATCACCAGACCGGCGACCCGGAGGCGGCGGCCCGGCTGGTGACTTCCAATCTGCGCCTGGTGGTCAAGATCGCCATGGACTTCCGCCGCTACTGGATGCGCAATCTCCTGGATCTGATTCAGGAGGGCAACGTCGGCCTGATGCACGCCGTCAAGAAGTTCAATCCTTACAAGGACGTCAAGCTCAGTTACTACTCCTCGTTCTGGATCAAGGCCTACATCCTCAAGTTCATCATGGACAACTGGAAGCTGGTCAAGGTGGGCACCACCCAGGCCCAGCGCAAGCTGTTCTACAATCTGCGCAAGGAAAAGGAAAAGCTCATCGCCCAGGGCTTCGAACCCGGCCCCCAACTGCTGGCCCACCGCCTGGGGGTCAAGGAGTCGGAGGTCACCGAGATGGAGCAACGTCTGGGCAGCTGGGAGGTCTCCCTGGACGCGCCCCTGAAGGATGATTCCGCCGACACCCGGCAGGCCTTTCTGCCCTCCGAGGAGCGGGCCGTGGACGACGTCTTGGCCGACAACCAGGTCCGCCAGGTCTTTCGGGACGAACTCCGAAAATTCCGGCAAACCCTCGACGGCAAGAAGCGGGACATCTTCGATCGACGCCTCATGAGCGAGAAACCGGTCACCTTGCGCGAGTTGTCCGAGGCCCACGGCATCTCCCGGGAACGGGTGCGTCAGATCGAGGCCCAACTGATAAAAAACGTTCGTCACCACATGATCGAGTCCATTCCCGGCTTCGAGGAAAACTACGCCGATCTGTTGGCCAACCTTTGAAATGGACTGGTTTTTTCCGAACCGGCCTTCCCGCTCCGGCGCCATTTCATCTCGTTGACCGCTCCGGTTACATGTGCTATTAACGAGGTCATGTTCAGGGTGAAGCGCACGTTGTTTGTCCCCCTGGCGTTGCTCGTCGCGTCAGGGGTGATCTGGTTGTCGGGATGCTCTTTGTGGCCGTGGGGCGGGGCGTCCGGTGGTCCGCCGCGGCAGGCCATGGAGCACTTTTTCATGGCCCGGTATTGCCTGTCCCGGGGCTGGACGGACCAGGCCACGGATCATTACCGGCAGGCCCTGCGGCACGATTCCGACTCGGCCATGCTCAACCACCAACTGGCCACCCTGCTCGTTCGCCAGGGCCGCGTCGTCGAGGCCCTGCCCGCGGCACAGCGGGCGGTGGACCTGGACAAAAAAAATATCAAGGCCCGGCTGCTCCTGGCCGGGATCTACTCCTCCCGCCACGATTACGATCGGTCCATCGAACAGTACCGGGAAGTGGTCCGCCTCGACCCGGACAACGCCGAGGCCCATCTATACCTGGGCACGCTCTACGCCCAGAAGAAGGATTACCGCGCCTCCTTGAAGGTGCTCAAGCGGGTCGTTCGGCTCAAACCCAGATCGGCCATGGCCCGGTATTACCTGGGCCGGATTCATCTCGAACTGAAGCAGTATCGGGCGGCCGAGTACCAGTTCAAACGGGCGCTCAAGTTGAACCCGTTTTTCGAGGCGGCCCTGTTCGACCTGGGTTATTTGTACGAAACCCAGGGTCGCAACGACGAGGCCGAGACCGTCTACAAGCGCATCCTTTTCCACCGCCCCAAAAACGCGCGCGCCCACGACCGCCTGGGGCGGTTGTACCTGCGCACCGGGCGCTACCGGAAGGCCCTGGGCCAGTTCAAGATCATCAAGGGCCTTCAGCCCCCGACCAAGGGCCTGCGCATCCGGATGGGCCTGATCTATTTCGAGCAGCGCAACTACGCCAAGGCGGCCCAGGAGTTCAACCTGGTCTTGTCCAACGATCCCAAGGACGACCGAGTGCGGTACTTTTTGGCCACGACCCTGATGCAAAAAGGGGACTACGCCACCGCCCGAAAACAGTTTCTCAGGATTCCGCCCCAGTCCAAGGTCTACGTCTCCTCGAGGCTCCACCTGGTTTACGTCCTGGAAAAAATGAAGCGCCGGGCCGAGGCCTTCAAGGTCATGCGGACCGCGCTTCGACTTCGCCCCGACTCGGTCAAGCTATACCTGGGTCTGGCCGGCCTTTACGAACTGGCCAAGGATTACAACCGGGCCCGGGGAGTCCTGCTCCAGGGCCTGGGGGTCAAGCCAAAAAACCCCGGCCTGCTGTTCCAGTTGGGTGTGGTCATGGACAAGATGGGACGCAAGGACTTGGCCCTCAAGCGGATGCGCCAGGTGCTGAGCGTCAAATCAGACCACGCCGACTCG
>JAHJDS010000011.1 GCA_018812395.1 Pseudomonadota bacterium | reverse complement strand
GTGAAAAAGTTTCTTATTCATTTGAGGAAGTTGTGTGGTCTCTCCACCATCAACAGGGCTTATTATTTTGGTGATTATATTTAATTATATTTAAAGATTAATAGTCTTGTGACGGACGAAACCAACAATCGGGAGAGGAGACCACATATGGAAGCGACCATTAATCGGGAAGACCTGCTCCTTGGACTTCAGCGCTCCCAAACCATTGTCGAGAAAAGAAGCTCCATGCCTATCCTGAGCAATGTGCTTCTTCAATCAGAGTCGGATCGAATGACCGTCACCGCCACGGACCTGGAGATCAGTTTTCAGGGAAGATTCCCGGCCAAGATCGCCACCGTCGGAGCGGTGACCGTGCCGGCCCGAAAACTGTTCGAGATCGTCAAGTCCCTGGCCTCGGAAGAGGTCTATTTCAAGGAAAAGGAAAACAACTACGTCCAGATCACCGGGGGACGGGCCCAATACGAACTGGTCGGTCTGGCGTCCGAGGACTTTCCCAATCTGACCGCATTCGAGGGGCTCAATTACATCGACGTCTCTCCGGTCGTCCTCAAGGACATGGTCGACAAGACGGCCTACGCCGTGTCTTCAGAGGAAACGAGGTACAACCTGGCCGGTGTATTCTGGGAGGAATCGACCCTGGAGGGCAAGGAGGCCCTGAGGATGGTCGCCACCGATGGACATCGATTATCATTGAATGAACGCGAAATCGACAACTTGAGCGCTCTGAATCTGGACAAGGGAATCATCATTCCCCGGAAGGGGATCCAGGAGTTGAGGCGTCTGACGGACGACGCCGTCAAAAACGATGAGGAGGCCATCAAGCTGGCCATCGGCGACAACTCCTGTATCGTCGTCTATCAGGAAATGATCCTGATCATGCGCCTTCTGGACGGCACCTTCCCGGACTACAAGCTGGTCATCCCCAAGAAGTCACAGACAAAATTATCCCTGGGTCGGATCGATTTCATGGATACCCTCAGCCGGATGTCTATCCTGTCCACGGACAAGTATCGGGGCGTGAAGTTCAAGCTGTCAGCGGGTATGCTGGAGTTGATCTCCTCGAACCCGGACCTGGGCGAATCCCGGGAAGGGATCGAGATCGACTATCAGGGCGCCGAGATGGTCATCGGGTTCAACCCGAGGTTCTTCATCGAGATGTTGTCCACCCTGAGCAGCGACCAGGTGACGCTTCACGTCAACGACGACGCCTCTCCGGCCATGGTCACCGGCCCGGACGATCCGGGGTTCCTGAGCGTGGTCATGCCCATGCGGATATAACCATAGAACTTGGTGAGCGACATTGAGCGAAGAATACACCGCGGATAAGATCAAGGTCCTCGAGGGACTGTCCGCCGTCAGAAAACGACCGGCCATGTACATCGGTTCGACCGGCGAGGTGGGCCTGCACCATCTGGTCTACGAGGTCGTGGACAACTCGGTGGACGAGGCCATGGCCGGCCACTGCGATCTGATTAAGATCACCATCCACTCCGATGATTCGGTCACCGTTGAGGACAACGGCCGCGGCATCCCCGTGGGCAAACACAAGACCGAAGGCATTCCGGCCGTCGAGGTGGTGATGACCAAGCTCCACGCCGGCGGCAAGTTCGACGACAAGGCCTACAAGGTCTCGGGAGGCCTGCACGGCGTGGGTGTCAGCGTGGTCAACGCCCTGTCCGAATGGCTCGAGGTCGAGGTCATGACCGACGGCGGGGTCTTTACCCAGCGCTTCGAGCGGGGCAAGACCGCCTCCAAACTGGCCAAGATCGGCCGGACCAAACGCCACGGGACCAAGGTCACCTTCAAGTCCGATCCCGAGATCTTCGAGACGACCCACTACTCCTACGACACCCTGGTCCTGCGCATGCGTGAGCTGGCCTTTCTCAATCCGGGACTGCGCGTCTCCCTGACCGACGAGCGGGAGGACAGGCGGGAGGAATTCTACGCCAAGGGCGGTCTGGTGTCGTTCGTCCAGTACATCAACCGGAACAAGAACCTGGTCCATCCCAAGGTCATCTACTTCACGGGAGAGCGGGAAGGCGTCTTGGCCGAGGTGGCCTTCCAGTACAACGACCGGTACAACGAAAAGATCTTCTCCTATGCCAACAACATCAACACCCGCGAGGGCGGAACACACCTGTCCGGTTTCCGGGCGGCCTTGACCCGAACCATCAATAACTACATCAACCAGAACATCCCAAAGCTCAAAGGGAAGGTCTCGGGCGACGACACCCGCGAGGGCCTGGTGGCGGTGATCAGCATCCGCCTGCCCAACCCCCAGTTCGAGGGACAGACCAAGACCAAGCTGGGCAACTCCGACGTCAAAGGGCTGGTCGAGCAGATGGTCAATGAGAAGCTGGGGTCCTACCTGGAAGAGGACCCGCGGGTGGCCAAGAAGATCGCCGCCAAGGCGACCGAGGCCTCCCGGGCCCGGGAGGCGGCCCGCAAGGCCAAGGAGTTGGCCCGACGCAAAGGGGTGCTCTCCGACCACAGCCTGCCCGGCAAACTGGCCGACTGCCAGGAAAAGGACCCGGGCCTGTCCGAGCTGTTCCTGGTCGAGGGCGACTCGGCCGGCGGGTCGGCCAAGGTGGCCCGCGATCGGCGGTTCCAGGCCATCCTGCCGCTCAAGGGCAAGATCCTCAACGTCGAGAAGGCCCGCTTCGACAAGATGCTCGAGTCCCAGGAGATCCGGACCATGATCACCGCCCTGGGGACAGGGATCGGCCCGGAAGACTTCGACATCACCAAGCTACGCTACCACAAGATCATCAT
>JAHJDS010000123.1 GCA_018812395.1 Pseudomonadota bacterium | reverse complement strand
GGCCGGCAAGCTCGGGGGGCCAGGATAGCGGGGACCCGAACTCTAGCTTAAGAAACATCCCAAATTTTTTCAAATCAGCTGACTATTGGCAAACATATGAACTCCGCAGGTGTCCCGGCCTATCAATGGAGATGAGAGATATCTTTGATCTCGCCTCGGGCGCCATTAGTGTCGGTATGTCGGACTTAGGTTGTTTTCGGGTCGCGAAAACCATCGCCCTGGCCTCTACGTGGCGCACAGGTATTTGACCTTGATCTCTTCGTTTTCGTCTAGCTCCGCCATGGAACAATGATGGACGATCTGTCCCTTGGCGATGACATAGACGTAGTCCGCCACCCTTTGGGCGAGGGGATAGTTCTGTTCGACCACCAACAGCGATATACCGGTCTCCTTGAGCTGCAGGATGATGTCGCCGATCTGGCGGACGATCAACGGTGCTAGTCCCTCCGAAGGCTCGTCCATCAGCATCAGAACCGGATTGGTCATCAGGGCCCGGGCGATGGCCAGCATCTGCTGCTCTCCACCGCTCAATAAGTTGCCCTTCAGGCCGGCCCGCTCTCGGAGAATGGGGAACTGCTCGTAAACCCCGTCCAGGCTCCAGGCCCGTTCCCGGCCACCGGTCCTGGCAGCCACGCTCAGGTTCTCCATGACCGAAAGGGACGGGAAGATGTGACGACCTTGAGGGACAAGGCCGATCCCGGCCTTGGCAATTTGATGGCTTTTTAGGCGGGTGAGTTCCCGGCCGTTGAGCGAAATCGAACCGCTGCGGGGAGGGGCCAGACCGACAATGGACCGGATGGTGGTCGTCTTGCCCATGCCGTTGCGCCCCAGCAAGGCCACGACCGAGCCCGCGGGCACCTCCAGAGACAGGCCCCTGAGCACGTAGGTGTCGCCGTAGTAGGTGTGCACTTCGGACAGCTTCAGCATCACGGTTTTATTCCTCGAGGCCCATGTACACTTCCCTGACTCGACTGTTTTGCTGTATCTCCTCGGGGAGGCCGTCGGCGATGATCGCTCCCTGGTGGAGAACGATGATTCGAGAGGCCACCTCGAAGACCAGCTCCATGTCGTGGTCGACGATCAACAGCGTCTGCTCGTTGCCCAGGCCCTTGATGATGTCGACCACCACCTGGCTCTCGTCCTTGGTCAATCCGGCGCTGGGCTCGTCCAAGAGCAGCATTTTGGGTTGCAAGGCCAGGCCGAGGCTGATCTCCAGGCGTCGCTGTTCGCCGTAAGAGATGTTCTTGACCAACTCGTCCCGCCGCTCCCACAAATCCAGGGACTCGATGGCCTGACAGGCCAGGTCGTAAACGTCGGCGAATCCCTCGACCCGGCGGAACATCCGGTACCGGGAGGGCCGCGTGCCGTGAAGGGTGATCAGGACGTTCTCCATGACCGTCAGGTTGGACAAGAGGCTCAGGATCTGAAAGGCTCGGGCCATCCCCAGATGGGATCGCCGGTGGGTGGTCATCGACGTTACATCACGTCCGAAGAACTCGATCCGACCCGCCGACGGGGTCAACTGCCCGTTGATCAGATTGAGCAGGGTCGTCTTACCCGCGCCGTTGGGGCCGATCATCACCAGATGCTCACCGGCCTTCACGCCGAACGAGACGTCCCAGACCGCCTGGACCCCTCCGAAATTCTTGACCAGTCCGTCAACCCTGAGCGCTTCCATAACGACCTATCATCCGGCTGAAGAGCATGTTCAGGTAGACCCAGATGCCTTGCCGGGCGAGCATGATCGACACCACGAACAGGCCGCCGAGCACCAACGGCCACCGAATGGGGATCACCATGCTCACGAAGTGTTCGACGAAGATGACCACCGCCGCCCCGACCGCGGGTCCCAGCAGCGTCCCCTGTCCGCCGATGATGGCCATGACCATGGGCAGAAAGGACGTGTCAATCCCCAGGTGGGAGGGCGACACCATGTTGTTGTAGTAGGCGAACAACGTCCCGGCCAGGCCGCAGAAGGCGCCCGAGACCACGAAGGCGACGTACTTGTGCAGCCAGGTGTTGTAGCCGATGGCCTCCATCCGGGCCTTATCCTCGCGGATGCCCACCAGCGATAGCCCGAAGGGTGACCTGACCAGGAGGTACAAGACCACAAGACTGGCCAGGAACACACCCAGGACAAGGAAGTAGTAAGCCGACGTGGTCAACTCGACTCCACCCAGCCCCAGGGTGGGCAGGTCCAGACCGGTGATGCCCCTCATGCCGGTCGAATTGAACCACTTGAAGTTCCAGGCCACACTGAAACACATCTGCCCCAGGGCGAACGTGACCAGCAGGAAATAGATCCCCGAGGCCCGGAGGGCGATCAGGCCGAACAGGGCGGCCACGAGGGTGGCCGCGGCGACCCCGACCGGCACCCCCAGCCACAACAGATCCACGTCGGCGTGGAGCTTAAGCAGGGCGACGCAGTAGGCCCCGGCCCCGAAGAATGCGCCGTGGCCCAAAGACAGAAGACCGGTGTAGCCGAAGGCCAGGTTGAAGCTCATGGCGAACAGGGCGAAGACCAGAAACCTGGTCATCAGGCTCTGATGGTAGGAGGACAGCACCAGCGGGAGAGCGGTCAGCCCGGCGGCCAGGACCAGGAAGGAGATCCAGCGGCCGCGAGCCAGGGGCCGTTGTAGAGGTGGCGTCTTCAGCGAGATGGCGAGCGTCGCTTTCATTGATCAGTTCTTTCTCCCCAGCAGCCCTTGAGGCCTGATGGTCAACACGATCACCATGGCCAGATACATGGTGAACATGGCCAGTTCCGGGACCAGCGCCCGGCCGAAGGCGTCGATGAGGCCGATCAGTACGCCGCCCAGCAAGGCTCCGGTCACCGAGCCGACCCCGCCGACGATGATCACGATCAGGGCCAGCAGCAGGATCTCGAGGCCCATGGTCGGATGGACCCCCAGCATCTGGGCCCCGAACACCCCGGCCATGCCGGCCACGAAGGAGGCCCCGAAAAACATGATGGCAAAGACCCGTTCCAGATTTATGCCCAGGGCCATAGACATTTCCTTGTCGTCCATCCCGGCCCGGACCATGGCGCCGACCCGGGTCTTTTCCTGAACCCACCACAG
Source organism: Pseudomonadota bacterium (assembly GCA_018812395.1). Taxonomy (GTDB): domain Bacteria; phylum Desulfobacterota; class Desulfarculia; order Desulfarculales; family JAHJDS01; genus JAHJDS01. Next base: position 7,834 of record JAHJDS010000123.1, on the reverse strand, counting down.
GACCGCGGCCACCACCACCCCGATGATGATCATTGCCAGGCGGGCCGTGGGGTACGTCCGATCGAACAGGTTGAAGGTGCCTCTCAGTAAATCGGCCGTAAACGACATCCGCGGCCAGCCGCCCCAGATCCAGAGACACAAATTCGAGATGATGTACACGAAGCCGAAGGTGAGCAGCACCTGCTCGTTGGCCTGCTTGTACAAAAAGCGCAGGAAACCGCGTTCGATGACCAGGCCGACCAGTCCGGCGGCCAGCCCGCCGGCCAGCACCCCCAGCCAGAAGCCGCCCCCCAGATGAACCGCCACCGTCCAGCCGGCGTAGGCCCCGACCATGTACAACACGCCGTGGGCCAGATTGGTGATGCCCATCGCGCCCATGACGATGGACATCCCGGCGGCGATCAGAAACAAAACCATGCCGTAGGACAAGCCGTTGAGCAGGTTGACGAGGAACCACGACATATGACTTCAGCCTTCTTGTCGGTCGGACCGGGTGTCGGCTTCGATGCGACTGGATCGGGGGCGGGCACTCGTCCCGCCCCCGATGTTTGGGGTGACTACTTGTCCCTGGGGTCCATGACCGCTTTGTAGATCTTGATCGGATCCCAGAACCAGCGGCCGTCCTTGAAGGTCGCCCGGGCGATGTAACAGTCGGTGATGGCGACACCCCTCTTGGACCAGGACAGTGGCCCCTGGGGTGTCTGGAGCTTGATCTTCAAGATGGCCGGCTTGAGCTTGTCAAAGGACTCGTCTCCGCCGGTGGCCTTGAGGCCGGCCAGGATGGCCTTGGTGATGCAGTAGGAGTTGTTCTCGAGGCCGCCGGGCACCTTGCCCCACCGCTTCTTCATGGCCTTGACAAAGGCCATGTTGACCGGGTCCTGGCGGGTGTTGATGTACAGCGCCTGACCGACCAGGCCCAGCACGTTTTTCTTGAGCTGCTTCATGATCGCCTCGGGCATGTCGGCCGCCGCCGTCGTCGCCAACAGGGGCAACTTGCCGACGAACTGCCGGTATTGAGGCAGGAAACGAAGGACCTCGGTCGGACTGGGCACGAAGTAGGCGGCGCAGTCGGCGTTCTTCTTGACGTTGGACAGGGCCGGGCCGTAATCCTTGGTGCCGACCGGGGTCCACATCTGCTGAATCACCTTGCCGCCCTTTGATTCGAAGCCGATCTTGATGCCCTTGATGAACCCGCGGCCGCCGGCGTAGTCCGAGCCGATGGTCAGCATACGCTTCCAGCCCTGGTCGGCGGCGTACCAGCCCACCGGCGCGGTCAGGCCGACCAAGGTGGTCGGGTAAATCAGCCAGTTGGGGTACTTGGTCAACTCGAAGTCACCGCAATACAGCGTCGTGATCAGGACCTTCCGGCGCTTCAGAAAGGGGGCGATGGCCAGCTGGGCGTCACCCATCAGCGGCCCGATGATGATCTTGACCCCATCCCGCAGGACCAGTTTCTTGACCTTCTCGATGCATTTTGCCGGGCTCGAGGCCGCGTCCTCGACAATCAACACGATCTTGCGGCCGCCGACGGTGTATTTCACCTCCTCCAGCGCCTGGACGATGCCTCGCTTGAAGATCGGGCCGATAAAGGCGATGGCCCCGGTGAAGTTCAGCACGGCGCCGATCTTGATCGGATCCTTTTTCTTGGCCACGGTGGCCTGGGGCGCCCATAGGCTCAGGGTCAGCCCCAGGGCGACCACGACCGCCAAGCTTGCGATCACAATCCTTCTCATTTTTTCCCTCCCTGCCAATGGTTGTAACTCAGAACCGCCGCTCGATCTCAGGCTCGCCCGCCACGGTCCGGCCGGCCAGGTGTCACCAGCCGCCCGACCGAGGTGGCCGGGGGCCTAGAACTTCTTCCGGCGGAACGTGAACTCGCAGGCGTCATTGGTCCGGCATAGCTGGGATGGGAACCCGAAGACCCACTGGTCCTCCATGCCGGCCAATTCAAGGAACGTCTCGAAGATGGCGTAGTTGCAATCGATCTGAATCTTGTCGTTGTAGGCCAGGTTCTCCTCCGGAGTGAACATCGGCCACAGGATCTGGGTGGTGTAAGGGCAGTCGGTGACCCTGAAGGTGACCTCGTCATCGGTCCGCTGGGACAGGAAGATCGGATTGCCGAAGGTCTCGAAATAGACCCCCATTATCTTGATCAGATCGTCCATGTCGATCTTGTCGCCTTCCTTCTTGCCGATGAACTGCAGCAGCCCCGGCCACTCCAGGTAAGTCCGCCGCTTCCATATCCTGGCGTAGAGTTCGACCGCCTTGTCGGTCCCGAACTCCTCTTCCAGTTCATGGAACATAGAGAAGTCGTGCAGGGTGAAGATGGTCAGCATCGCTTCCAGCCCGTATTCGAAGGTCAGATAGGGCTTGGTCTTGGCCATCTCCTTGTAGTTTTCAATGACGTTGTCGAATCGGATCGGCGTAAATGCGGGCGTTGCTCCAGCCATTTGATCCTCCTTTAGGAAACGGTTCTCCAAAATATGGCGTCCCAGGTGGCTAGTTTGGTGTTCTCCAAGGTAGGCCCAGGCTGCGGGCTACGGCCTCGTGAGCCACTTCCCCCTCCAGGACGTTCAATCCCGAGGCGATCTCGGGGTTGTCTTCAATGGCCCGGTGGCAACCCTTGTCGGCCACCTCCATGACGTAGGGCAGGGTGGCGTTGGTCAGAGCGAGGGTCGAGGTTCGGGGAACCACGCCCGGCATGTTGGTCACGCAGTAGTGCACCACCCCCTGCTCGACGTAGGTCGGCTCGAAGTGGTTGGTGGCGCAGCTGGTCTCGCAGCACCCCCCCTGGTCGATGGATATATCCACGATTGCCGCCCCGGGCTTCATGCCCCCGACCATCTCCCGCGACACCAGCTTGGGGGCCCGGGCGCCGGGGATCAGGACCGAGCCGATGACCAAGTCGGCCCGACTTACCTCCTCCTCGACGTTGACCTCGTTTGACATCAAGGTGACGGCCCGGCCGCTGGTGAGATGGCTCAGGGCCTCCAGGCGGTCCTGGTTGATGTCCAGGACGCAGACCCGGGCGCCGATGCCCACGGCTACCAGGCAGGCGTTGAGGCCGGCCACGCCGGCCCCCAGGATGACCACTTTGGCCGGCCGGACTCCCGGCACCCCGCTGAGCAGCACACCCCGTCCGCCGTTGTTGGTCTCCAGGGCGTAGGCCCCGGCCTGCAGAGACAGCCGGCCGGCCACGGCGCTCATGGGGGCCAGCAGGGGCAGGCTGCCGTCGCTCCGTTGGAAGGTCTCGTAGGCCAGACCGACGACACGCGCGGCCAGCAGCCTGGCGGTCAGGTCCGCGGCCGCGGCCAAATGGAGATAGGTGAACAGGATCAGCCCGGGCCGCATCCGGTCGAACTCCGGCGCGATGGGCTCCTTGACCTTGAGGATCATTTCCGCCTCGTTCCAAACCTGGTCGGCCTCGGGGCGTATCTCGGCCCCGGCGGCCAGGTAGAGGTCGTCCTCGAAGCCGCTGCCCTCGCCGGCCGTCGTCTCGACGAACACGGTGTGGCTGGCCGCGGTCAGCGATCGGGCGCCGGCCGGGGTCAAGGCCACCCTCCGCTCCGCCGTCTTGATTTCCTTGGGAACGCCGATGATCAACGTCTTTCTCCCCGTTGCCGGGACCTTGGGGGGCCCGGCCCTAAGCGACGGCCTTGACCAGCCTGGCCACCTGGGACCCGAAGGACCGGCAGACCGCCTTTTTCTCCTCGTCCGGATGACCGATGGACACCGGCCCGTAATGGCCGCCCTCGACAAACCCCGGGACGATCATGCCGTGCACCAGCCACGCCCTCAGGATGTCCAGGATGGCCGTTTCGCCGCCGCCGCCCACGCCCCCGCAGGAGGTGAAGGCGGCGCCGACCTTGCCGTTCAGTTTCTTGTAGTACTTGATGCTGTCGTCGATGAAGCGCTTGACCTCAGCCGTGGTCGCCGCGAAGTAGGTCGGCGCCCCGATGATGATGCCGTCGAAGTTCGGCAGCTCGTCGATACTGGCCGCGGCGATGTCTTTGCGGACGACGTCGACGCCCTCGTCCCTGACTCCGGCCTCGACCGCCTCGGCCATGGCCCGGGTGTTGCCCGTCTGGGACTGGTAGATGATCAGGATGGAAGCCATGTTTTTCGATCCTCCCTGAAGGCCGTCAGGCCTGATGCGTAGATGCGAGGTACGCGTCGGCTCACGCCGCAGACCACCTCGTAATTGATGGTCCCTACCTTGTCGGCTATCTCGTCCACGCCCAGGTTCGGCCCGAACAGGACCACGTCGTCCCCCGGGCGGACCGAGGGCAAATCGGTCACGTCCGCCAGGATCATGTCCATGCACACCCGACCGACCACCGGCGCCCGGCGGCCGTGGATCAGGACCTCGCCCCGATTGGACAGCCGGCGGCTGTAGCCGTCGGCGTAGCCCACGGGCAGCGTGGCCATGGTCGCCTCCCGGTCCGCGACAAACGTCCGGCCGTAACTGAGCGACATCCCCGGCCCGACTCGTTTGACCGCCGACACCCGGGTCTGGAAGGTCATGGCCGGCCGGAGTCGGATCGTCCGGCCGACCTCGGCCGACGGGTACAGGCCGTAGATCATGATCCCGGGCCGGACCAGGTCGTAGTAGGTCTCGGGCAGGTCCAGCACCGCGGCGCTGTTGGCCAGGTGACGGGTAGGCACCTCGAGCCCGGCCCGCTCGATTTGGCGCAGCAGGCCGTCAAAGGCGTCCACCTGTCGCCGGGTGTACGACTTGTCCGCCTCGTCGGCCGAGGACAGGTGGCTGAAGATCCCGGCCACCTCCAGGCTGGGTGTGGCCCGCAAGGTTCGCAGCAGGGGCACCGCCTCTCGGGGCGGCACGCCGATCCGGCCCATGCCGGTGTCCACCTTGAGATGGACCCTGGCCCGGCCGCCCGTCCGACCGGCCACCCGGCTGAGGGCCTCGGCCAGATCCAGGGAATCGACCGCCTGCTCCAGGCCGGCGGCCAATGTCTTGGCCGCCTCCTCGGGCCGAATCAGTCCCAGGACCACGATCGGCGCCTCGATCCCGGCCCGTCGCAGGGCCGCCCCCTCCTCGGGCAGGGCCACCCCCAGGCAGGTCGCCCCGCTGTCGAGGGCCGTCCGGGCGACTTGGGGCGCGCCGTGACCGTAGCCGTCGGCCTTGACCACGGCCATCAACCCCCGGTCCGGACCGATGGCCCGGCGGACCTGGCCGACGTTGTGGGCGATCGCCCCCAGATCGATCACCGCCCGGGTCGACCGGACCGGCTCGCTCCGGTCATGGGCGTCGATGATGGGTTGAGGCAGGGCCACGGGCTCCTTCCGTCCAAATCAGGTGCGGCGCTCGAAACGGACCCGGCAGTGGTCGTCGCCACAGCACTGGAACTGGTCCATGGTGAACGAATACCGGTCAAAGACGCCCAAGGCCTTGAGGATGGCGTCGTAGTAGTTGACCGAGACCGCGGCCTCCGTCTTGAGGGTCATCGACCGGGCCTTGGCCTCGCCCAGCATGTCCTTCATGTTCAGCCAGTAGGCGCAGTCGCTGAGTTCGGCCTCGTACACGTCGTCGTTGAACCGGGTGGTGGTGCCGGCGCAGCCGATGGCCGCCCAGTAGTTCTCGGACAAGGTCTTGATCATGGCCATGTCCAGGTCCTCGGGGCGGTCGATGCCCAGGGCCTCTTTCATGTCCGGCAGGACGCCCAGGGCGAACGACTCCCACAGCCCCATGTAAATCTTGAGGCCGTCTTTCGAGCCGAGGTGTTTTTCGAGGTAGGTGTAGGCCGCCCAGTCGTAGAGGGTGAAAGCCTTGACCCAGTTGACCAGCGATGCGTTGACGTCCGCTCCCAGACCCGTTAGTTTGGGGTGCTCGGCGTCGGCCAGGATCTCGGATAGCAGCCGGTTCAAATGGTCCAGGTCGGGCTCGGCGGTCAGGCCCAGCCCGTAGTTGACGTCGGCCAGTCCCTGCTGGTGGACGAACTTCCAGATGTCGGTCAGGATCGCCTCCCGGACCTTGGCCTCGTTTTCGGCCAAGCTGGCCAGCAGGTTGCCATGATGTACGGCCAAGCCCTGGCCCCAGACGTGGATGGCCTCCTGGGGTGTCTGGCCCACCCGGTTGATGGCTTCAAAGATCGGGTTCGACAGGACCGCTTCGTTGGCTGCCATGGCTTTCCCCCGTTCAGGTTGCCCCTCGCCGCGTTAGCGGCGAAGGCGCTAGGTTTGACGTAACACCCGGCCCGGCCGGATAGGATTGAGGCGGTCACCTTCCACCAGGACCTGACCGTTGACGATCACGTAGTCCAGACCCACCGGGAATTGCCGGGGTTCCTCGTAGGTCGCCCGGTCGGCGATGGTTTCCGGGTCGAAGAGCACCAGGTCGGCCTTGAACCCCTCGGCGATGACGCCCCGGTCCTTGATCCCTAACCGGGCGGCCGGGAAGGAGGTCATGCGGCGGACGGCGTCCTCCAGGCCGAGCAGCCCCTGCTCCCGGACGTAGCGGCCCAGGATCCGGGGATAGGTGCCGTAGGACGCCGGGTGGGGTCTCCCCTGGCCGATGTCCACGGCATCGGTGGCAAAGCCGCCCAGGCGATGGGTCATGACAATTTTTAAGGGCTCCTCGGTTTGGCGGTCACCGGACACGCCAAAGATGAGCTGGCTGATGGCCCCCTGCTCCTCGATCATCAGGTCGGTGATGGCGTCGAAGGGGGACTTGCCCACGCGCTGACCCAGCTCGGCCAGGTTCAGCCCCTCGTAGGGCTTGTTCTTTTCGCTGGGAATGTAGCCGATGTGGATGAGGTCCCAGCCGCAGGCCTTGACCAGGTTGTGGGGCCAGGAGCCCTCCCGCCAGGTGGGCCACTGGGGCACCACCGTTTCGATGTCCCGCTCGATCCGGGCCCGGGTGGCCGGGTCCTGGATCCTCTCCAGAAACTGGTCCCATCCGCCGTCCAGGGTCCACGGCGGGTAGATGGCGACCATCATCGTCATCGCCGCGGTGTAGGGGAACATGTCAAAGGCGATGTCCACCCCTTGCCGCCGGGCCTGCTCGTCCATCTCCAGAGTCATCTCGATCTTGGGCCAGTGGTCTTTGCCCACGACCTCGTTGTGGGAGCGGTGGACCCGGCAGCCGGACTCCTGGCCGATGGTGATCAGTTCTTGCTCGGCCTCGATGTCGGTCTCGCTCGATCCCCGGACGTGGCTGGTCAGCAGCCGGTCGTAGCGGGCCACGACTCGGCCCAACTCGATGAACTCCGCGGTATCGGCGAACATGCCCGGGGGGTAGATCAGGCCGTTGGACAAACCGAAGGAGCCCTGCTCCAGACTTTGGGCCAGGCCTCGGGTCATGACCTCCAGTTCCCCTGGCGAGGCCAGCCCGGCGGCGAAGCCCTTGGCCAGGCAGCGTATCGCCCCGTGGCCGGTTAGGGTGCCGACGTTGACCGGGACCCCCTTTTCTTCGAGCGCGTCCAGGTAGTCGGCCGTGCTGTTCCAGGTCCAGGGGAGCTGTTCCGGCGTCATCCAGCCCACGCTGGCGGCGTAGGCCGACTTGTCCTCGTCCTTGATCGGTGCCAGACCGATGCCGCAGTTGCCCACGATCTCGGTGGTGATGCCTTGCCGGATTCGGCCCTCCAAGAGTTCGGCCTGGCGGCCGCTCAGGAAGACCAAGTCGGCGTGGGAGTGCATGTCGATGAACCCGGGGGCCAGCACTCGCCCCGCGCCGTTGATGACCCTCTCGGCCTCGGCCTCTTCGAGGCGGCCCACGGCGGTGATGGTCTGGCCGTCGATCCCGACGTCGGCCCATTGCCACGGATTGCCCCGTCCGTCGACCAGCTTGACGTTTTTAATCAAGAGGGAAAACATC
>JAHJDS010000122.1 GCA_018812395.1 Pseudomonadota bacterium | reverse complement strand
ATCACCCGGGTGATGAGGGTCTGCTGCAAGGCCGAGACCTATCAACTAGTGTCCTATCGTTTCGTGGGTCCGGGGGGCGAGGTGGTCTTCACCCGCCGGATTCCGGGTTCAAAGGCGCGGGTGGTCAAGGCCGACCCGGGCGTTTTGATGTATCGTCTGATAAGGACGGTGTGCGCCCCCGGCTTTGGGGAGGATTAGCCCTAAGGTGGGCTGGAGCCCCACCGTGCGTTAGCACAACAAAAAATTTTGCATATTATGCGATTTCATGCTTTTTAACTTATTGTTTTTATTGCCTATTTACTATTCAAAAATTGATTTGACATGTTTTATTTAGCGTGCTATATATTAGCCACCGAATCAATGATTCAAGGGAGGCCCCGCCATGAACGGCATCCTGGAGCAGATCAAAGAGATATCCGCCCGGCACGACATCCCCGTCTTCGGCATCGCCGGGTCCTCTTTTCTGGAAAACGCCCCCCCGGGCCACCGGCCCTCGGACCTCCTTCCGTCGGCGGCCAGCGTGGTTTGCCTGGGGGCCCCCTTTCCCAGGGGGATATTCAAGTGCGGGGCCAGGGCCAACGAGACCTACTGGCGGGCGGCCGCGATCTACTACCGAAATTTCGACGCGATCATCATGCAGCTGGCCCGGATCATCGAAGAAACCGGGGCGATTGCCGTGCCGGTGTTCGGGTGTTTCCCCTACGATCTGAAGGCCAAGGGCGATTTCTGGGGTTTTGTGTCCTTGGTCAAGATGGCCGAGGCGGCCGGTCTGGGAAAGACCGGGAAGAACGGCTTGCTGTTCAACTCGGCCTATGGTCCCCGGCTGCTCCTGGGGGGGCTGGTGACGACCGCCGAATTGCCCGAAATGGCCTGGCCGAACAGGGACGAGGCGGGGTGTCCGGAGGATTGTCATGTCTGCCAGGAGGCGTGTCCGGCCCAGGCCATCGATCGCCACGGGACCGTGGACCGGGTGGCCTGCGTCAAGAAGTCCATGAAGAGCCCCCTGTTCTCGCACCTGATGGGCTCCAAGAAATATGATGACTCGGAGGCGGAGTTGATCAATCTGGTCACGGGCGTCGACGATCATTCCATGTACACCTGCATAAAATGCGTGTCCATGTGCCCGGCCATCTAAAAAGGGGGCGTATTTCGATTGGATCGAGAGCGGTTTGATTCGCTTTGTTTTCCAAGCGGCGGCTTTTCGTTTAGGAGGTCTCGGGGATGAACGGTGACGACCGGCTCATATTTCGGATCAATCTGGCCCAGCAAAAACTGCGGGCCCACTGCAACCAGGTCTTGCGTGAACAAGGCATCGAGGTCACCCTGGGCCAATCAGGCATTCTCTTTTTGCTGCGGCGCCAAGACGGTCAAACCATGGGCCAGTTGAGCCAGGCCCTGGCCGTGAAAAATCCGACCCTGACCGGCCTGGTCGATCGCCTGGAACGATCCGCCTTGGTGACGCGCCAGGCCAGCCAGGACGACCGGCGCGCCATCAGGATTTACATCACGCCAAAAGGTATCGAGGAATCCGACAAGGCCAAGACCGTTATCCAGCGAGTCAACCAAGAAATCAAGGCCGGTTTTTCTGAAGACGAGATCGAGGCGTTCAAGCGTGTCCTGAATGGCATCATGGCGAAGTTCGACCAGTCTTAGCCAAATTTTAACAATGGAACGGAGTTCGCTTCGACGGCCGGTCCGTGGCCCATTGTTTGTCTGTCGTAGAAAAACCTCAACGGGGATTCATGAGATGACTGCCGTTTACCTTCGACTAAGAGAACGGCTGGACGATTTTGCCTCTGGTTTTCCAACCACGAAAAGCGGCGTTGAAATGAAGCTGCTCGAGGGGTTGTTCACCGAGGATGAGGCCGAATTGTTCGTCAAACTGTCTCCACTGCCGGAGACGCCGCAAGACGTGGCCAAACGGCTGGACGCCGACCCCGAGGAGACGGCCACGCTCCTGGAGGGCATGGCCCAAAAGGGCCTTGTCTTCAGGCTGAGAAAGGGCGACATTACAAAGTACTCGGCGGTGCCGTTCGTGCCGGGCATCTTCGACTTTCAGATCAACCTCATGGATCGATCATTCGCCCGGGACATGACCGATTATTTCGACGAAAAACTGAGCCGGACGATCATGGGGCATGACACGCCCTTCATGCGGGCCGTGCCGATCAATCGCCAGCTGATGGTGCAGTGGCCGGTGGCCCCCTATGAAGACGCGGTGGATATCATCAATCATCGAGAGGTCATCGCCGTGGCGCCCTGTGTGTGCCGCACCAGGACCGGCCTGCTCGGCGAGAGCTGCGGCAGGCCAATAGAGACCTGTTTCTTCTTCGGGGCGTTTGCCCGGTACTACGTGGACAATGGAATGGCCCGTTTTATTGACCAGCAAGAGGCATTAAAAATTATCCAGGACAACGACGAGGCCGGGCTGGTGCTGCAGCCGCACAACTCTCTGGAGCCGACCGGGATGTGCTGTTGCTGCGGGGATTGTTGCGAGTTGCTGGGGTCGCTCAAGAAGCAGCCGGTGCCGGCCGCGGCGGTGAAGAGCAACTACCGGGCGACGGTCGACGCCGAGGAGTGCGCCGGATGCGAGATCTGCCTCGACCGCTGCCAGATGGAGGCCATCACCATCGAGGACGACCAGGCGTCTGTAGATTTAAACCGCTGCATCGGCTGCGGTCTGTGTGTGACCACCTGCTCGACCGGGGCCATGCGGCTGATCAAGAAGCCGGAGAATGAACAGTATTTGCCGCCGCAATCCTACGCGGAGATGATGATGCGCCTGGCCGCGGAGCGGAACAAGAACGTCTTTCCCAAGCCGTAGTGCCGGGTTTTTTTGTCTTTCTGGTGGGTCGCGGCCGGTGGCGGCCGCCCTGGGCAGTCTGGTCTATCGGCTGATCAAGAAGGTGTGCGCGCCCGGCTTTGGGGAGAATTAGAGGAAAGGAGGGGGCGGCCGTACCCGACATACGACCGCCCGATTTGAACCAGTTCGTGTTTTTCAAATGAGTCAGGATCACGCTTCTCCCGTCAGCCGGTCAAATTCCCTGACCTTGGGCAACACGATCAAATTGATGTATTGGGCCAGGTCCCAGTAGGCCTGGAGGCACTGGTGCGCCTCCTCTCTGGTGGGCATGTGGCGGCATTTGTTCATTTGGGCCTTGACCCGGAGAACCAGCGACATGATTCTGGCCACGGGTTGGGCCAACTTTCCCCGCCGGAGTTTGAATCGGGAAAAGGCCATCTGGTACTGGTTCAAGAGCCGGCGCTCGATTTTGGTGGCATTGAGGGCGCGACTTTTCCAATTAGCCACTTTAGACCTTAAATTCCCACGCCATCTCTTGAGACGGTTCTTATTTCTTGCGATCCGCTCCGCCCAGGCGTTGAGTCGCTGGTAGTTGGCCGCGCACCACGGGTATTTGCGGGGATCGAATTTCAGGGGGCACCGGGAGGCCTCCTGGCGTTGACGGGCGGCGTCCCGGTTATGACGCTTTCTGGCCGCCTGGTATCTTTTTCCCTCGGCCACGATCACTTTTATCTCGGCTTGAACCTTAAGCCTGCGCCGGTGTTGCCGTTCGTAGGCGGTCTTGGTCATGGTCAGGCTGCGCTTGGCCGTGCGCAGGTCGGCCGCCAGGAGATCGGCGGTGTCCACCTGGCCCTTGAGCACGGCCATGACTTGGGCCGCGCCCTGCTCGTCCGCCCGGGCCGTCGGCCCGATCAATACCCCGGCCAGCACGATCCCGAGAATCAGCCGAATCCAAAATACTTTGCTCATGACT
>JAHJDS010000121.1 GCA_018812395.1 Pseudomonadota bacterium | reverse complement strand
CGGCGGCCGCTGAGCCGGGCCGGTCAAGGCCACTCATAGACAAATCGGCATCAAAACCCTCAGAAAAACCGGGCCGGGCTCACAAAAAAAGCCCGGCCATGTTTTCTCGCGTCATCAATGTCAAAAAACGGCCCCGGCTTGACTGATGAGCCGGGGCCGTTTTTTTCGGTATTTGAGCGTGGGTCGCTCAGCCTCCCGGCGGGAAGGTGCCCTTCTCGACCACGGTGATGCCGCGGTCGCTGACCAGGAAGCGCTCCCGGTCCTTTTTGGGGTCCAGGCCGATCTCCATGCCCTGGGGGATCGAATTTTGCTTGTCGATGATCGCCTTCTTGATCCGACACCGCCGGCCGATCTCGACCCCTTCCAGCACGACCGATTCCTCGACCTCGGCGAACGAGTGAACGTACACCCCCGGGGAGAGCACCGAGTTGCGGACCGTGGCCCCGGAAATGATGCAGCCGTGGGAGACCAGGGAATCGAGGGCCTTGCCCTCGCGGTGCCCCTCGTCGGAATAGACGAACTTGGCCGGGGGAAGCTGCCGCTGCAAGGTCCTCAGCGGCCACCGCTCGCCGTAGACGTTGAAAAAGGGATCCCCCCCGCACAGGTCCATGTTGGCGTTCCAGTAGGAATCGATGTCCCCCACGTCCCGCCAGTACTGTGAATCCCGGGTCTGATCGTGGAAGACCCGGGAGCGGACCCCGTGCTCGTCCTGAACGTAGACGTAATCGCCCACCTTGTTCTCCCGGCGAAAGAAAAAGGCGTAGGCCCGGTGGGAGTCGATCAGTCGGGGCAGGACGTTGTGGCCGAAGTCGTCGAGGTCGGTGCCCTTGAGGGCCTCGATCAGGACCTGGGTCCTGAAGGCGTAGATGCCCATCGAGGCCAGCGACCTGTCGGGCTCGCCCGGGATGGCCGGCGGATCGGACGGTTTCTCGACAAACTCCGTGATCCGGCCCTCCTCGTCCACCCCCAGGATGCCGAACTTGGAGGCCTGGGCCCGGTCGAACTCGAAGGCGGCCACGGTCACGTCGGCGTCTTTTTGGCGGTGGTAGTCGACGAAACGGCGGTAGTCCATCTTGTAGACGTGGTCCCCGGACAGGATCAGGGCGACCGACGGCCCCTCGGCCTCGACCAAGTACAGGTTCTGACGGATGGCGTCGGCCGTGCCCCGGTACCAGTCCTCGCCGAGCCTCTTCTGGGGCGAGCAGATCTTGAGGTAATGGCCCATATCCATGGAAAAGATGTTCCAGCCGGTCTCGAGATGATCGACCAGGGACTGGGCCTTGTACTGGGGGATGACCAGGATTTTGTAGATTTCGGAGTTGACGCAGTTGGACAGGACCACGTCCGTCAGCCGGTAGGCGCCGCCAAAGGGCACGGCCGGCTTGGTCCGGTCTTTGGTCAGCGGAAATAACCGCTCCCCCTTGCCGCCGGCCATGACCATGGCCAAGGTGTCTTTCACGTGTGTCGTCCTCCACGTGGCTGAGAGGGGAGTAGTATAGCATTTCCCCGGCGCGGACAAAAGACCCTCGGGGTCGGGATGGGAATTTAACCGCTCGTGGTTGACGCCGCCCGGGACTAACCACTAAAGTGGGGCTGCAACCCCCACAGGAGAGACGCCATGAGACGGATGGGACTTGTCTGGGCCGTTGCCGGCGCCCTGCTGCTGGCCTTGCCGGCCGGCCCGGCCTCGGCGGACACAGTCTCGGCCGAAAAACTGGCCCTGGCCAAGCAGATGGTCGCCATGGCCGCGCCGACCCTGAACGCGACCCTGGATCGCCTCAATGCCGTGGTCAAGAAGAGGTGCACCAAACCGGACACTTCCCGGCGACTGCGGGTCGTGTTCGACGATTACATCAAGGGTCTGACCGTCGAGATCGCCCGGCGCCTGTCACTCAACGATCTGAAGGCCTTCATGGCCTTTTACCGGACGCCGGTGGGCCAGAAGCTGGTGGCCAGCCAGGTGGTCATCCTGAACCAATTCGTCAAGGCCATGGTCTGGCTGCAGCAGCAGCGGGCCAAGGGCGACCAGAAGGCCGGCCTGGCCGACGCCATTGGGCTGAAAAACCTGGACCCCAAGCGCCTCGCCGCTTCCCGGGCCCTGGCAATCAAGGCCAAGTTCGGCGAGATGATGGCCGGGGGCTCCGCCGGCGCGCAGTTGGCCCGGCAGGGGATTACGCCGGCGATGATGCAGGAGTTCTGGGCCCGCCTGGTGGCCCAGGTGTTCACCGTGCCCGAGATCAAGCGGATCGAGACCTTCTACAACACGAAGCACTACGCCCAATACGTCAAGGCCACGCCCAAGTTCCGGGAGGCGGCCAAGAAACTGGCCGTTCCGCTGCGGCAGCGCATCGTCCTGATTTTCAAGACGTGCAAATAGGTCCACGGGTGTGATCGTCACCCGGGTCAACACCAGGGACGGGGCGCGTTACCCCCCCGCCGGTCTCGACCCGGCCGGCCGCATCCCGGCGAGCCCCGTCCGGAGACCGTCCGTGAGCCGAGCCTGGTCGGCTTTCGCCCTGGCGATCCTGCTCTGTTTCACGGCCGGCCAGTGGTCCGTGGCCCGGCCGAAACCGGTCAAACTGTCCCTGGCCCGGCGACTGGTGGACGTGGCCCTGCCCCAGGTGAAATCCATGGCCAATCGCCTCGAGGCCGTGGTCAAACGGCGATGCATCCGGCCCGGGACCCTCGGCCGGGTGATGGTCGTCGTCAACGCCTATCGGGCGGAAATAACCCGGATCATTAACGAGCGGCTTTCGCTCCGGTCCCTGCGGGCCCTGGTCGACCTGTATGGCTCGCCGCTGGGCAAAAAATGGCTGGCCATTCAACCGGCCGTGGCCCGCGGCTTCGGCCGGGCGGTGAGACGTTTCCTGGAACGAAGGAACCAAGGGGAACGCGACGCCAAGCCGGCCGACGCCGTGCCCCTGAAAAAGGTCGACCTCCGGAAGCTGGCCGCGGCCCGGGCCCTGGGCCGGACCTACCGGATTAGGCGGATGATGGCCCTGAGCACGTCCTCCGTTTTCCGGAAGAACACCGGCCTGACCACCGAGGCGATGGCCGAACTCTGGTCGCGTCTGGTGGCGGGACGGTTGTCCCTGACGGACATCGTCCGGCTGGATCGAACATTGCGGGACCGCCCCTTCCAGGACGCCATGACGGCCATGCCCGGGGTCATCAACGAGGCCCGGCGGCGCTTCCGGCCCTATGGCCGGAGGCTGAAAAAGATCCTGGACGGGTGCCGGTAAATGACGCGCCTGACCATCATCGGCGGCGGCCCCGGGGGCTACACCGCCGCGCTCCGGGCGGCCGACCTCGGCGCCCGGGTGACCCTTATCACCGACGAGCCCCTGGGCGGCACCTGTCTTTGGCGGGGCTGCATCCCCACCAAGACGCTGAGGGCCTCGGCCCACACCCTGGACCTCATCGGGCGCAGCGAGGAGTTCGGACTGAGGGTCGAGGGGCCGGCCGCCCCGGACCTGGCCCGACTGCGCGACCGGCTGGCCCGGGTGATCGACGTCCAAGTTAGAGGCCTCGACCGAGAGTTCAAGCAGCGGCACATCGAGGTCGTTCGCGGCCGGGCCCTGCTGAAGGGTCCGGGCCACATCGAGGTCCGAACCGAAGACGGCCCGGCCCGAGACCTCGACCACGACCGACTGATCATCGCCGTCGGCTCCCGGCCCGCCTCCCTGCCCGGCCTGAAAGTGGACGGCCTCGTGGTCTGGTCGTCGGATCAGGCCCTGGCCCTGACCGAAATCCCGGGGCGGCTGCTGGTCGTCGGTGGGGGGGCCGTCGGGTCGGAGCTGGCCGCCATCTATGGCCGGCTGGGCTCGGAAGTCGTCCTGGTCGAGTATTTGGGGCGCCTGCTGCCCTGGCCCGGGGTGGACGAGGACCTTTCGGCCGTGTTGTTGCGGGAGATGAAAAAACGCCGGATCAAGGTTTTCCTGGAATACGGCGTGACCGGCCTGGCGCCGGACGGCGCCTACGGGCTGAAGGTGTGTCTGGAACCCGCCCCCGGAGCGGCCTCGAAGAAAAAGGTCTGGGAACTGTCCGTGGACCGGGTGCTGCTCTCGGTCGGCCGCCGGCCGAACACCGAGGGCCTGGGGCTACAAAATGCGGGCGTGGCCACGGACGACGCCGGTTGGATCGAGGTTGATGACCGTCTGGAAACCAGCGTCCCCGGCGTCTACGCCGTCGGCGACGTGCTGGGGCCGTCCCGGGTGATGCTGGCCCACGCCGCGTCGGCCGAGGGGCTGATCGCCACCGAAAACGCCCTCGGAACTTCCGGACCGATGACCCTCGATTACGACCAAATCCCCTACGCCGTGTTCACCTTCCCCGAGGCGGCCGGGGTGGGCCTGACCGAGGCCCAGGCCGCGGACCGGGGTCCGCCGATCAGGACGGCCCGATTCGATCTGCGGCCCCTGGGACGGGCCCAGGCCGAGGGGGAGATCGCCGGCCTGGTCAAGCTCATCGCCGAGGCCGACTCGGGCCGGCTCCTGGGCGGCCACATCATCGGGGCCGGGGCCGGGGAAATGATCCACGAGGTGGCCGTCGCCCTGCGGCTGGGGGCCACGGCGTCGGATCTGGCGGCCACGGTCCACGCCCATCCGACCATGTACGAAGGCCTGAACGAGTGCGCCCGCCTGCTGGCGGGCAGACCGATTCATAGGGCTTGACCAACCCGGATTAAAGCTTACTCCCCCACCAGGTTGAGGTATTCCTCCTGGTCCATGAGTTCGTCCAGTTCGTCCGGGTCGGTCAGCCGGACGCGGGTGATCCAGCCGGCCTCTTCCGCCGACTCATTGATCAGGCCGGGATTGTCCTCGAGGGCGAGATTGGACTCGATGACCACCCCCGACACCGGGGCGATCAGGTCCGAGACCGTCTTCTGGGACTCGATCTGACCAAAAACCTCGCCGGCCACCAGCTCATCGTCCTCTTCCGGCAGGTCGACGAAGACGATCTTGCCCAACTGGTCCTGGGCGAAAACGGTGATGCCGATTTGGGCCTCCTCGCCGTCGGGTTCGGCCCAGGCGTGATCAAGATGATATTTCATGGCGCTCCCCTGAAACTTGGCTGGATGACGTCCGGGTAAATACCACATTTCCTCCCCGGGCCGCAATGCGATTTTTTCGGAACCGGGGGGAGGCGTCCCTGGTCCAAGGTGCTGAGTGTCGATGAACGCCCCGGGGTCCCGTCCGGCCAGGGGCCGGTGTCGTTGACCGGCTCGGGAACCGGAGTGTATCATCATTAAAACAACTACGTAACGGAGGAAATCATGGGCGCCCGCAAATGGACCTGGCTGCCGGGCTTTATCCTGGCGGCGGCGGTCGTGACCCCGGCCCTGTCCGGCACGCCGGAGCCGCTCGAGGTCAAGACCAAGATCACCGAAGTGACCGTCTACCCCCGCCGGGCGCAGATCAAGCGGGTCGGCGAACTGACCGTACCGGCCGGGGTCCACCGCATCCATCTGACCCGCCTGCCCTATCGGCTGCTGACCCAGTCGGTGCGGGTCAAGCTCATGGGGCCGGCCGGACTCTCATTCATGGGCGTCGAAGTCCAGAGCAAGTACCACCGCCAGGTTACCTCGCCCGAGGAAAAAACGCTCCGTCGGAAACTCGAGGCCCTGCTCGACAAATACCGGCGGATCAGCGACCGGATCAACATCATTAACGGGCAACTCCAATTCCTGAGGAACCTGTCCCGGGTGACCGCCCGGCGGGTCGGCGACCAGGTCCTGATCAAGCTGCCGGCCACCAAGGACATCGACGCCCTGATGAGCTTCGGGGCCAAGAAGAGCCTCGAACTGCTGGACCAGCGGCGCGCCTTGAACCAGAAACGGGCCGAACTCAACCAGGACATGCGGGTCGTGCGCAGTGAACTGGGCAAGATCCGGCGGGGCTTCGCCCGGCGGACCAAGACGGCCGTGGTCCTGGTCAAGGCCCGGCAGGCCGGCCAGGTCAAGGTCGAGCTGCAGTACCTGGTCTGGGGGGCGACCTGGCGACCGCTGTACGTCGCCCGCGGCCTGGCCGGGGAGGCCAAGGTGCGCCTGACCATGCTCGCCCAGATCCGGCAGCGGACCGACGAGGACTGGCGGGGCGTCCGGCTGACCCTGTCCACGGCCCGGCCGTCGGTCAGCGCCCGAGCGCCTTACTTGGGCGTGTGGCGCCTGCGCCTGTACACCCCCGCGCCGCCGCCCGTATTCAAGAGGGTCTACCGCCCCCGCACCGGGGCCTCCCTGCGCAAGCCCATGCCGGCCCCGCCGCCGTCCCCGGCCGCCACCGGACGGTCCTCCGAGGACCGGGCCGGCCGGGCCACGACCATCACCGCCGGCATCTCGTCCGGTCTGGGATCATACCGGTTCAAGATCAACTTCCCGATGAACGTCCCGGCCGACGGCCGTTACCACCAAACCACGATCCTGGTCAAGGACCTGCCGGCCAAGATCGAGCGCCTGGCCGTGCCGGCCCGCTCGAACCGGGTCTTCATCCAGGCCAAGGTCACCAATGACACCAAGGCCGTGCTCCTGCCCGGCCTGGTGAACATCTTCCACGGAGCCGATTACGTCGGCCGCGCTCACCTGGGGATGATCTCGCCCAAGCAGGAGTTCGCCCTGGCCCTGGGCGTCGATCCCGAGATCCGGATCAAGCGCCGGCGGCTGGTCTTCAAGAAGGGCAACCTCAACAAGTGGGCCAAGCTGTTGCAGTTGGCCTGGCGGACCGAGATCACCAACCACCGCCCGGGGCCGGTCACCATCCACATCAAGGACCGGATTCCCGTGTCCGGCAGCCCGGACCTGAAGCTTATCCGGCTCAAGGTCACGCCCAAGCCGACCGAGCGGGACAAGGACCGGGGTATGTTCACCTGGGTGTTGAAGCTCAAGCCGGGCCAGAAGGCGGTCCTGCATCTCGGCCTGACCTACCGCTATCCGGCCAAGCGGAACATGACCGGCATCTAGCCCCCTCGTTCTGGGACGGCATCATCGCCCTCCCCTGAAAAGCCGGGCGGACGATCGGGGCCCCGGGTCCTTGATCGTCCGCCTTTGTCCATCAGATCACTCGGATTATGTTGAAAAATTTTGGATTTTCCGGCCGGACCGGCTTGCCATCCTCATATTTTGTGCTACCATCGGGCCGGGTTCAAGTCGGTGTTAATCAAAATTTTTGCGGGACGAGATAATGGACGAATTCTTCCGTTTCCAAAGCACCCCTCGTCTGGTCTTCGGCCAGGGCGCCCTGGCCGAATTGGGGCGGGAAGTCACCCTGCTGGGCGGCCGGCGGGTCCTGATAGTGGCCGATCAGGCCCTGGTGGAGTACACGGACAAGGTCCGTCAGGAACTGGACCGGATGGGCCTGGCGGCG
>JAHJDS010000120.1 GCA_018812395.1 Pseudomonadota bacterium | reverse complement strand
CTGGCCGGCGCCAACAACGCCCGGGCCAGGGCCGAGAAGGGCCTGCAAACCAACCGCCGCATTCGGGAGCTGCTCCGGACGCCCGGGGCCGAGTTCAGCCGGGAGATGGAGGAACTGCTCCGGGAAAACGAGGAGATCTCCAAGAGCCTGCAGGCCTTCAGCGATTCCCAGCCGTTGATGGTGACCTATTTGTCCAAGGAACTCAATTTCATCGGCCAGGCCGATTACGTCCACCACGACGCCCGGGTGACGCGGGCCAAGAGCATTCGGACCGGACTCAAGCGCAACCGGCTCATTATCGAGGCCACGCTCCGGGCGGCCCGCAACTTCCGGCGCCGGCTGCCGCCGCTGATCGAGTTTTTCCAGGACATGGCCAACGCGGAAGAACTCCTGGGGGCCGATCCCGACTCGTTTTTGGGCCACCTGGCCAAGGGACGGGTCCTGGCCGGCGTCGGCCGCCACGCCTTGGCCGCGAGGCATTTCGAGGCCGCCCTTGAGTCGAGGCCCCGGTCGCGGCGCCCGCTCCTGGCCCTGGCCAAGTCGCTCCTGGCCCTCGAAGAGCACGCCCCGGCCAGGGGCGCTCTCGAGCGGCTGCTGGCCCTGGCCCCGGGGCACGCCGCGGCGGGCCGGTTGCTGTCCGGCCTCGAGGCCGACCTGAGCGACCTGGCCCGCCGGGCCGAGGAGGCCCGGGCCCGGGAGGACTGGGTCTCGGTCCAGACCTACGCCCGGAAGGTCCTGGCCGCCCGGCCCGACGATCGGGCCACCCGGGACCTCATGGCCTGGGCCGAATCGGTCCGCGCCGAGAGGATGACCCAGGATCAGGAGGCCATGGACCGAATCTCCGAAACGAGAGGCCGTCGCCGGCGATTCGACGCCGATTTCGAGGAAGGTAAGGAACACTTCCAGGCCGGGCGCTACGCCGAGGCCATCGAGCCTCTGGCCCGGGCCGCGGACCGGGATGACCTGGACGAAGACCGTCAGGCGTCGATCATGCTCGGCTGCGCCCGCGGGGAAACAGGGGACGTGGCCGGGGCGGAAGAGATCCTGCTCCGGGTCATGGACGAACATCCCGACTGGCTGTTCCCGATGCTCAACTTGGGCCGGGTCTACCTCCGTCACGGCCGGACCGAGGACGGGCTCGACCACCTGGCCCGGGCCGCGGCCGGCAGCCCCAGCTACGCCCATCACTTCCTCGAGATCGGGGACGTCCGATTTCAGCAGGGGCGATACCGGGCCGCCCTGGAGGCCTTTCAGAGTTGCTCCCGGGCCCTGCCGGGCAGCTACGAGGCCCGATACAAGATCGGCCTCTGCCAGTTGGCCCTGGGACGGCCCCAGTCCGCCCGGCAGACGCTCAGCGACGTGTTGCGGATGAAGCCGGATTTTGGTCCGGCCATGCTGGCCCTGAACCGGATCGACCAAAAGATGGCCGAAGCGGCGGGCCGGGCGGGGGAGGTGGGGTGAGGCTGTTACGCGTCGGCGCCGGCGACCTGGACGAGCCCCTCCGAAACGCTGGGGCGGCGGTGGTCGCGGCCGAGTCCCTGGGGCCGAGCCCCTCTCCGGCCGAGCCGGACCTGACCCGAGTGATCCGCCTGGCCGGGGGCGTGGACGCCGTGTTGCTGGTGGACGACCTGGGGGGCCGCGTCTTTCCCACCGGCCTGGTCCGCTGCCCGGCGCCGGTGGTCCACTACGGACTGGACGCGCCCATCAACTTCTGGTGGCAACGGCATTACGCCGTGGCCTGCGACCTGGTCCTGCTCGACCAGAAGGAGCCGGCCGAGCGCCTGGCGGCCGGGGGCCATCCGGTCCACTGGCTTCCGGTGGGCATCGATCCGGGGCGGTACCGGGCCGCGGAAGGCGCGTCCGGGCCCGACTTTGACCTGGGCTTTGTCGGGGTCATCAATGACCACGTCCGGCCCAAGCGCTCCCGGATCGTCGACTTCATCTCGAGCCGGTATCGCCTCGAGGTGGCCGGCGGCCGACAGGGGGCCTGGGTGCCGGTCGAGGAGGCGGCCCGGCTGTATGGCCGCAGCAAGATGGTCCTCAACGAGAACTTGTTCCCCGGCCTGACGACCCGGGTGCTGGAGGGGATGGCCTGCGGCCGACCGGTGCTGACCGAGGGCGGCAACGGCGCTGACGGCCTGAGGGATCACTTCCGGCCGGACGAGGACCTGGTCACCTACGACCCGCTCGATCTGGCGGCCAAGCTCGAATTCTTTTTGTCCGACGCCGCGGCCCGGGACCGCGTCGCCCGCCGGGGCCGGGACAAGTGCCTGTCCGGCCACACCCTGGACCATCGGGCCGCCCGGCTGGTGTCCCTGATCGAGCCGCTGCTCGGTCGGCCCCACCGACCGGCCGCGGACGTCCACGCCCGCCTGGGGCGGGCCTATTTGCTGGCCCGCATCAGGTGGCCGCGCCGTTTCGGGGACCGACTCCTGCGGCGGGCCAGGCTCCACCTCAATCGGGCCCTGGCCGGGGAGCAGGCTTCGGGTCGGGTTCACCTCGATCTGGCCACCGCGGCCCTGATCGAAGACCGCCCCGATGATGCCAGGCCGCATCTGGTCGCCGCCGCTGAGACGGGGGCCGCCCCCTTGGCCCATTTGTACCTGGGGTTGCTGGACCTGGACCGGGGCCGGATCGACACGGGGCGGGACCGGCTCCTGGCCGCGGCCCGGGCCGAACCCGAACCCGAGGCCGCCGAGGCCCTGGGCCGGGCGGCCCGGGGACAGTGGCCGTCGGCCCTGGGTTTCACGGCCCTGGGCCGGTATTTCCGGTTGAAAAATATGGGTCTCACCCCGGGCTTCATGCGCCGCTCGGCGCCGTTCACCTGCTGGCGGGCCATGGAGTGGTACCAGGCGGCCCTGGCCCTGGAGCCGGACCTGGCGCCGGCCTTGGCCGGATTGGCCGGCGTGCTGGCCGACGGCGGGGCCTTTACCGAGGCCTACCAGTTCTACGACCTGGCGGTCAGGCTCCGACCGGGTGACGCCGGGCTGCAAGAGTCTTGGCAACACGCGGGGCGGATGGGATACTGTTTTTTATGACGACCAATCAGCCGACCGAAATCGCTCCGGCCCAAGACGGTGAGTTCACCCTCCGCCTGCGCGGCCGGCACGTGCACAGCTCCCGGGGCCCCCGGCCCGAGGCCGAGCGGCAGGTGGCCCATTTGAAGGGGCATCCCGGCGCCGTGGGCGTGGTCTTCGGCCTGGGGGCCGGGTACCACGTCCAGGCCCTGATCGAGGACGACCCCGAGGCCCTGGCCCTGGTCTTCGAGCCGGACCCGGAAGTGATCGAACTCTTCGAAACCCTGCCCCTGGCCCGGGCCGACTTCTTCCGCCGGGTCCGCGTCACCGCCGACGCCCAGGACTTCGCCCTGATGCTCCAGGACGTGGCGCTCGACGAGCGTCCGGCCGCGCCCTGCCTCCGGTTCATTCACCCGGTCTACGGACGCCTGTTTCCCGAGGCCGCGGCCCGGTTCACCCAGACTCTGGACATGGTCTTCACCCACAAGAAGTCGAACCTGCACACCCTGAGCGAGCTGCTGCCCCACTGGCTGGCCATGGTCGAGCAGAATTTTCCACACTGCGTCCATCTGCCCGAGGCGACCTCGCTCTCCGGGCGGCTTAGCGATCTGCCGGCCCTGGTCATCGGGGCCGGACCGTCCCTGGACGAGGCCCTGCCGACCCTGGTCGGTCTCAAAGACCGGTTTCTGGTCATCGCCGCCTCGTCGGCCCTGGTCCCGCTGGCCCGGGCCGGAGTCCAGCCCCACGTCGTCGTCGCCCTGGACGCGCGGAACCTGGGGGAGTGGCTCGACAACGACTACCTGACCGAGTCGGTCCTGGCGGCCGCCTCGACGTCGCACCCCGAGACCTTCACCTACGACAGCCTGGCCACGGCCGTGTTCCACATCCGGCCCTGGCTCAACCGAATCTTCGGCCGCGGCGCGACCCTGGCCACCGGCGGCCACGCCGGCTCGGCCGCCTTCACCCTGGCCCTGCTCGGCGGGGCCAATCCGATCGTCCTCGTCGGCCAGGACCTGAGCTTTCAGCCCGAGGCCACCCACGCCCGGGCCGTCGAGGGGCGGGAAGGGTCCCCCACGGCCGAGGAACTGGGCGGCCAGACCTACATCGACGCCGAGGGTGACGAGCGCCTGATGAATCCGGCCATGATCGCCTACCTGGGCTGGTACGCCCAGGCCGGCCGGTTCGTCCGGGATTACCATCCGGAGATCAAGCCGTACAACGCCTCGGGGGGGGCGGCCATCCCCGGCTTCGAGCGGCTGGCCTTGGCCGACCTGGGCAAGTTGGGCGCCCGGGGCGTGCTCTCGCCCGCCCAGGTGGCCGAACTGCTCGATCCGCCCCGCCCCGATCCGGAAAACGTCAGCCAGGAATTGTTCCTGCTGAACCTCGAGATCGAGAACCTGGAGAAACAAGCCGAAAGACCCCTCTCCGACCGGTTCGCCGTCCTGGCCGAGACCATGGACGCCCAGCCGCTGTTCAGCGACGTGTTTCAACTGCTGTACCTGGCCTTTCAGGAGGACCCGCAGGGCGAGGCCCTGGGCGGGGACATGGACCGCCTCCTGGTGGGGCTCAAGATGTTCGTCACCGCCCTCAAGGCCGAAAGGGACAAGATGTGAGCCGCCCGACCCTGTCCGTGTGCCTGATCGTCAAGGACGAGGCCGACAATCTGCCCCGGTCTTTGGGGGGGATCGTCCGGCACGTGGACGAGGTCGTGGTCGTGGACACCGGCTCGACCGACGGCACGCCCGAGATGGCCGAGGCCCTGGGCGCGGCCGTAACTCACGTCACCTGGACAGATGATTTCGCCGCGGCCCGCAATGAATCCATCGCCCGGGCGACGGGCGACTGGATCCTGTGGCTGGACGCGGACAACCGGGTCCCGGACGAGCACGCCGCCCGGTTGAGAGGCGTCCTGCCCGACTCATTGGAGGTCGTGGTCTGGATGACCGAGGTCCTCGAACCGTCGGGCCATCGCCTCCGGCAAAAGCGGATCTTCCCCCGCCGCCCGGACGTTGGCTTCACCGGCCGGATCCACGAGCAATTGAGACATCCTCCGGGCTTCGAGAACGTGTTCACCGACCTCGAGGTCATCCACTGGGGCTACGCCGACAAGGCCCAGGCCCGGGCCAAGGCCGAGCGCAACCTGCGGCTTGTGTTCGAGGAACTCGACCGGACGCCCGACGACTTCTACCTCCTCTATCAGGCCGGCAAGACCCTGCTCGGTCTGAACCGTTCAGGAGAGGCCGAGTCGTTCTTGAGAAAGATCGTCGCCGGGGCCCTGGGGCGGGCCCAGAACCCCGAACTCTATTTTCACGCCCATCTCCTGCTGGAGAGGGCCCTGTCTCTGTCCGGACAAGGGGCCGAGGCCGACCGGGTCCTGGCGGCCCTGGCCAACCTGGCGCCCGAGTTCGGGCCGGGACGATTGGCCTGTGGCCGGAGACTCCTTCAGGCCGGCCGCCACGACGAGGCGATCAATCACCTGACCGCCGCCATCGACCACGGCCCCACCGGGGGCGTCATCGAAATAAACCCCTCGAAAGACGCCGCCCTGGCCCGGTACACCCGGGCCCGGTGTTATCTGGCGACCGGTCGCCCGGAAGAGGCGGCCCGCGACCTGGAGGCGGCCCTGGGCCTCGAGCCGGACAACGCCCACTTCTGGTACGAGCTGGGGCGGGCCCGAATCAGATGCGGCCGCGTGGAGGCGGCCCGCCAAAGCTGGCGGAGGTGCCTGACCATCCAGCCCCGGCACCGGGGGGCGACCCGGGCCCTGTCCCTCGGGGAGGCGGCCCATGGCTGAGTTGTTCATCGGGCTGTTCGCCGACGGGCCGCCGTTCACCCCGGAGACCATGCGCCGCCGGGGCCTGGGCGGCTCGGAGACGGCCGCGGTCCAGATCGCCCAGGCCCTGCACGACCGCGGCCACCGGGTGGTGGTCTACAACAACTGCCCCCAACCCGGGGACTATGACGGCGTGACATATCATCACAAGAAGACCTTTATCCGCCACGCCCTGTCGGCCCAATTCGACGTATTCATCGTCAGCCGCTTTTACGGCTTCTTCCAGGTGCCGATCAACTCTCGGCTGAAGGTCCTGTGGAACCACGACACCCTGGACAAGGTCAGCCGCTTGCCCGAGTTCCTGCCCCGCTTTGACGTCATGTTCAACCTGAGTCGATTTCACCTGGACAATTACGCCCGGAAAATCCCGGCCGTGGCCGGCAAGGCGGTGCTGACCCGCAACGGCGTGGATTTAAGTCTCATCGACCAGGCCCTCAAGGGCGGGGTCATCAAGAGTGATTACGTGGTCTACGTCTCCCGTCCCGAGCGCGGCCTGGAACCCCTGCTGAGGGAAATCTGGCCCCGTCTCCGCGAGCGACGGCCGGGCCTGTCTCTCAAGATTTGCGGCTACAATCCCGACGCCGTGACCCCGGAGGTGGTCGAGATTTACGAGCGGCTGGACCGGCTGATCGAGCAAGCCCCGGGCGTGGAGTCCCTGGGGTCGCTGTCCAAGATTGATTACTACCGGGTCCTGGCCGGGGCCCGGGCCCTGCTTTATCCGTGCACCTTTCCCGAGATAAGCTGCATCGTCGTGCTCGAGGCCCAGGCCGCGTGGACGCCGGTGGTGACCACCGACGATTTCGCACTAAGTGAGTCCGTGGGCCCGCGCTCCTACCTCATCCCCGGCCGTCCCGGTGACCCGGCCTATGTCGAGGCCTTTGTCAACCGGGCCTGCGAGCTGATCGAAGACGACTCCTTGGCCGCTGGCCTGGCCCGCCGGGCCCGGGCGTTTATCGAGCGACACTACACCTGGCCGCAGATCGCCGCCCAGTGGGAGGAAATTTTTGTCTCCCGCCTGGCCGAGAACGAACACCTGGCCGCGGGGCTTGACCGGCGATGACCTCGTTGTTTACTAAAAACCTGGCTGTCCTGGCCGAGCACCACCCCGAGGCGGCGGCCCGGGTCGAGGCCGCCGGCCAGGGCCCGGCCGGGTACGCCGTGACCTTGGCGGCCAACGGCCAGCCGACCCTCACGGTGAAGGACCAACACGGCCGGACCGTCTCCCTGCACAGCCGCCGCGACCCGGGCCGTGAGGCGGCCGGCCTGGCCGCAAGGTTACCCGAAAAATTGAAGAGCCCGGTCGTTCTGCTCGGCCTGGGTCTAGGCTATCCTTTGGCGGCGGTGGCCCGAAAAATTTCGGCCGACGCGCCCCTGGTCGTGATCGAGCCGGACGTCGGGCTCTTCCGGCTGGCCCTGGAGCACCTCGATCTCGCCGCCGCGCTGGCCCGACCCCAAACGCACTGGCTGATCGGCGAGGAGGCCGCCCTGGTCAGGGAGGTGGTCACCCGGCTGCAAATTCGAGCCAACCTGGAACCGATCACCCTGCTCGCCTGGCGGCCTTTGGTCCGGGCCCGGGCGAAGACCTACGCCGGCCTGGCCGAGTCGCTGACGGCCATGTCTCGCGGGACCCTCAAAAAAAGGCTCGACTCCCCCCGCCTGGGACGCCCGAACTGCCGGGTCCTGATCCTCAACTCCAAGTACTACCTCCTGCCCGAGATCCAACACGCCCTGGACGCCCTGGGCCACGAGCACCGGCTGATCCTGATCCGGGACAAAGAGGTCAGCTCCGACGACCTGATCCGGGATCTCCTGCGGCTGACGGCCGATTTCCAGCCCGACTTTCTGCTGACGATCAACCATCTCGGCTTTGACCGCGAGGGCATCCTGACCCGGTTTCTGGAGACCATTGAGTTGCCCTTTGCCTCGTGGTACGTGGACAGCCCGACCCTCATCCTGCGCCACTACCACCACAACTTGACCGACCTGGGCGCCATCTTTTTGTGGGACTCGGACTACATCCCGGATGTGAGAAGAATCGGCTTTGACCGGGTTTTTTATCTGCCCCTGGCCACCGATCCGGCCCAGTTCGCGCCCCTGAACGGCCGGCCCAGCCCGCTCGACAACCTGGCCTGCGACGTGTCGTTCGTCGGCAACTCCATGGTCGGCCCGGTGACCAAAAAGATGAAGCAACTGGGTATGCCCGCCGATTTTGGCCCCCACCTGGACCGCCTGGCCGGGGCCTTCGCGCACGGCCCGGCCCGCTCGGCCGAGGAGGTGTTTGACGACCAGGCGGCGGCCGATCCCTGGTTCAAATCCCTGGATGAGGGCGGCCGGATCGATCTGGCGGCCCTGATCACCTGGCGGGCGACCCAGGATTACCGGCTAAGGCGGGTGGAGCGGCTGGCCGGATTCGAGCCGACGCTCATCGGCGACCTGGAGTGGCGCCGGCTCCTGCCGGACCCGAGATTCAAGACGCCGGGACCCCTCAACTACTACCAGGAACTGCCCGACTTCTACCCCCTGTCCCGGATCAACTTCAACGCCACCAGCCTCCAGATGAAGACCGGACTCAACCAGCGGGTGTTCGACGTCCCGGCCTGCCGGGCCTTCCTGCTGACCGACCACCGGACCCAGATCGAGGCCCTCTACGAGGTCGGCCGCGAGGTCATCACCTACGGTCATCCGGACGAGATCCCGGACCTGGTCCGTTATTACCTGGACCACCCGGCCGCGGCCGGAGCCGTGGCCCGGGCCGGATTTCGCCGGACCATGGCCCAGCACACCTACGTCCATCGGCTGGGCCGCCTGATGGACGTCATGCGCCGGGAGTTCGCCTCGTGACCACGGAATCGGCCAAAAAAATCCTGGTCATCCAGATGACCAAGATGGGCGACTTCCTGCAGACCACGCCCCTGCTCCGGGCCTTGAAGAGGCGGCACCCCGAGGCCGAGTTGAGCGTCCTGATCCCGCCGTCCCTGGCAGGGGTGGCCGCGGGCTGCCCGGCGGTGGACCGGGCCGTGACCCTGGACCTCCATAGCCTGCAGGCCCTGGCCCTCCGGCCGGACCTGACGGTCGCCCAGAAGATGCAGGCGGCTCGGGCCGAGACGCAGCCCCTAGCGGCCGAGCGGTTCGACCGGGTCATCAACATCAACTATTCGCCGGTGACCGCCCTGTTGAGCGAGTTGATTCCGACCGACCATAGAGCGGGTTATCACTACGGCGACCAGCGTCGGCACCTGCTCCGCGAGGAGTGGACCAACTTCATCTTTCAGCACATGACCGACCGGCGACTGGTCCGGTTCAACCTGGTGGACATGCTGCTCAACTACGCGCCCCAGGCCGGACCGGAGGCCCCGGTCTTCGAGTACGACGACGAGGCCGGGCGCTGGGCCGAGGAGCGCCTGGCCGCCCCGGCCGGGAACGGCCCGGTGTGGGGCCTGCAAATCGGCGCCAAGAACCGGCTGCGGCGCTGGCCGGTGGAGAATTTCGCCGACCTGGCGGCCCAAATTTTGACCCGGTATCCGGTGCGCCTGGTCCTGACCGGCACCACCGACGAGAAACCCCTGGCCCGGCAATTCCTGGATCGCCTGGCCGAGTCAGGCCTGCCCCTGGCCGACCGCGTCCTGGACCTGGTCGGCCGGACCAGTTTGCGCCGGTTGGCCGCGATTCTCGATCGCCTGGCGCGGCTGATCACCGGCGACACCGGCACGATGCACCTGGCCACGGCCGTGGGCACGCCGGTCTTGGCCCTGTTCATGGGTCCGGCCCACTGCCACGAGACCGGCCCCTACGGCCCCGGCCACGTCGTGCTCCAGGCCGTGGCGCCCTGCTTTCCCTGCCAGGAGGCGGCCGAATCCTGCGGCGAGGAGGACTGCCGACCGATCATCACCCCCGAAATCGCCGCGGCCGCGTTGGAGGACAATCTCGATCCCGGGGCCTTCCCGGACCAGGTGGTGCCCTATCGCAGCCGGTTGGACTCCTTTGGCGTGGTCTACCGGCCCCTGATCAAACGGCCGCTGGGCGTGGAAACGGCCCTGGCCCTGGCCCTGCGCGAGGCCGGCCGGCGCTACCTGCGCCCCGACTACGTGGTTGACCCTGACCGGTTCAAGGCCGAGGTGGGCCGGGATTACTCCCCACCTGAAGACCGAGACGGGGCCGTTTTGGGAGGAGTTAAGAGCAATCTGGACCTGATCGGCGGGGTGATAAAAAAAGGCGCGCCCTCGACCGGGCACCTGGCCCAGGAGTTGATCCTCACCGCCCGGGGCCTGGATTTCTCGGTGTCGCTCCATCCGAGAT
>JAHJDS010000119.1 GCA_018812395.1 Pseudomonadota bacterium | reverse complement strand
CTTCGTCGAGCAGCCCCACGTCCCCACCGAGGACGGCCGCCTTCGGCCGGACATGATCGTCAAGTTGCCGGGCGGCAAGCTGGTCGTGGTCGACGCCAAGGCCCCCCTGGAGGCCTACCTCGCCGCCCTGGACGCCGACGACGACCAGGCCCGCCGCACCCACCTGATGCGGCACGCCCGGCAGATCAACGACCACATCACCAAGCTGAGTTCCAAGGCCTACTGGGACCAGTTCGCCGAAACACCCGAGTTCGTGGTCATGTTCCTGCCGGGCGAGACCTTCTTCAGCGCCGCCCTGGAGCAGGACCCGGGGCTCATCGAAAAGGGGGTCGCCCAGCGGGTGATCGTCGCTTCGCCGACGACCCTCATCGCCCTTTTGCGGGCCGTGGCCTACGGCTGGCGGCAGGAGAAGATCGCCCGGAGCGCCCAGCAGATCAGCCGCCTGGGCCAGGAACTCTACGAACGCCTGGGCGTCCTGGCCGGGCACTTTGAAAACTTGGGCAAATCCCTGGACAAGGCCGTGGACAATTACAACCGGGCCGTGGGGTCCTTGGAGTCGCGGGTCCTGGTCACGGCCCGCAAGTTCGCCGAGCTGGGGGCCGACGGGGCCAAGGAGATCACCGAGCTGACCCCCCTGGAAAAGAAGCCGCGGCAGGTTCAGGCCGTCACGGACGAGGCGCCTGCGGACAGACGGGCGGAGGCTGAATCGAAAAAAGGCGGCGGCTGACAGGCGGAACTTCCCGAGGTGACAGGCGGGCTGGCGCGGCGTCAATCTATCCCCGAAAAGATCGACTCTTAAAAATCGGCGCCGACCATGTTGCGGGCGATGATCAGGCGCTGGACCTGGTTGGAGCCGTCGAAGATTTGAATGGCCTTGGCGTCGCGGAACAACCGCTCGACGCCGCTGGCCCGCCGCACCCCGTCCAGGCCCATGATCTCGACGGCCTTGCCGGCCACCTCGACGGCCGTGTCCGAGGCCAGACACTTGCCCATGGACACCATGGATTCGATCTCCCGGGGCGAGCCCATCCCCGAGTCGGCCATGGCCAGGACGCGGTAGATCAGGGACCGGACGGCCTCGATCTTCATCCGCATGTCGGCCAGGGCGAAGCCGATCCCCTGACACGACAGCAGGGTCCGGCCCTCGACGACGGTGGTCCGGGCGTACTCCAGGGCGGTGCGGAAGGCCCCCTGGGCGATGCCGGAGGCCATGGAGGCCGCGCCCCAGAGGCGCATGACGTTGGCCGCGCCGGTCAGGACGCGCCAGCCCTCGCCCTCACCCAGCAGCCGGTTGGCGATTGGCACCCGGACGTCGTCCAGGAACATGGCCGAGGTGATCGACCCCCACAGCCCCATCTTCCGCTCGGGCCGGCCAAAGGACAGGCCCTCGGCGTCACGGGGGACCAGGACGGCGCTCACCCCGGTCGGCCCCCGGCCGGGGCCGGTCCGGACGAAGACCAGGTAGTGCTGGGCGTGCTGGCCCAAGGTGATGTAGGCCTTCTGGCCCTTGATGACGTAGTCGTCCCCGTCCCGCGCGGCCCGGGTCTTGAGCGCCGCGGCGTCCGAGCCGGCCTCGGGCTCGGTCAGGCAAAAGCCGCACAACACGTCCCGCCGGGCCGCGTCGGAGAAGAACCGGTCCCGTTGCTCGAGGGTGCCGGTCATCTCGACGCACTTCATCACCGCCGCCGTGGGAAAGACCAGCAGCGCCGCCGAGGGGCAGACCCGGCTGATGGCCTCGATGACCAGGGCCAGACCGACCGTGTCCGTCTCCAGGCCGCCGTAGCGTCTGGGCAGGGCCAGCCGAAAAAAGCCCTCCTGGGCCAGCACCCGGAAGAAGGGATCGGGAAACTTCTCCCGGGCCTCGATCTCCTCGGCCAGGGGCGCGATGTGCCGCGCCACCAGGCCCTCGATGCGCTCCTTCAACTGCCAATGTGAGGGTTTGAAGTGGATCACCGATGCTCGCCCTCTGTCCGGTTGGCCGGCCCCGGGCCCGTCGGCCTGGCCCGGTTGGGAGCCTGGTATGAAAAACTCCTACAGGCTCCTAGCGGCGCTCGACGATGAGGCTGATTCCCTGGCCGCCGCCGATGCACATGGTCACCAAGCCCACCGTCTTATCCAGGTCCTTCAGGGCGTACAGCAGCTTGGTGATCAGACAGGCCCCGGACCCGGAGATGGGGTGGCCCAGGGCGATGGCCCCGCCAAAGACGTTGACCTTGTCCCGGTGGTCCTCGAGCCCCAGTTCCCGGACGCAGTAGACCGCCTGGGAGGCGAAGGCCTCGTTTAGTTCGATCAAATCCAGGTCGTCGACGGTCATGCCCGCCTTTTCGAGGGCGGCCCTGGTGGCCGGCACGGGACCGATGCCCATGTGGGCCGGGTCCACCCCGACGTAGGCGTAGGCCTTGATGTAGGCCAGGGGCTCCCGGCCCAACTCCCGGGCCTTGGACTCCCGCATGACCACGCAGGCCGCGCCGGCGTCGTTCATGCCCGAGGAGTTACCGGCGGTGACCGTGCCGTCCTTGACAAAGACCGGTCTGAGCTTCTGGAGCATCGCCATGGTCGTCCCGAAGCGGGGATGCTCGTCGGTGTCAAAGACGGCGGCGCCCTTCTTCTGCTTGACCTCGAGGGGAATGATCTGCTCCTTGAACCGGCCCTCGGTGATGGCCTTCTCGGCCCGCTGCTGGGAGAGAAGGGCGAGCTGGTCCTGGCTCTCCCGGTCGATGTGGTAGGTCCGGGCCACGTTCTCGGCCGTCTGGCCCATGGTGCACTGGCTCAGGGGGTCGAACAGGATGAGCTGGTCCATGAGCTGGCCGTGGCCCAGGCGGTAGCCCCACCGGGCCCGGGTGAGCAGGAGAGCGGCCTTGGACATGGACTCCATGCCGCCGGCGACGATGATGTCCGCGTCGCCGGCGTCGATGATCTGCTTGGCCAGGATCACCGACCGCACCGACCCGCCGCAGGCCTTGGAAATGGTGAACTGGGGCTTCTCGATGGGCACGCCGCCCTTGACCACCACCACCCGGGCCCGGTTGATGGGCAGGTCGCCGGTGGTGTAGCCGCTGGCCATAATGCCCTCATCGACCATATCGCCGGTGATGCCGGCCCGCTCGATTGCCGCCCGGACCGCCTCCTGGCCCAGGACCATATCCGATGTATCACGCAGCGTGCCGCCGAAACGACCGATGGCCGTGCGGGCCGCACTGACGATAACCACGTCTTCCATGGACCATCTCCTGTTTTGTCTTGTCCGGAAAATGCTGATACCATAACCAAACCCCGGGGTTCAGTCAACCGGGTTGAGGGGTTTCGAGGTGGAGGCAGGCGTTGAATCAGGAGTGGCCGGGGTGGTCCTGGCCGCCGGGCTGGCGACGCGAATGGGCCGGCCCAAGATGGACGTCCGCGTCGGGGGCCGGCCGCTCCTCTGGTGGGCGGTCGAGCACTGCCTCGAGGCGGACCTGTCTCGGGTGATCGTCGTCGCCGGACCAGGGCCCGACGTCCGCCCCCTCCTGCCGGACTCTTCCCGGATATCGGTCGTCGTCAACCCCCGGCCCGAGGACGGCCAGGCCTCCTCCCTCGGGCGCGGTCTGGCCGCCCTGTCCGCCGGGGACTCGTGGGCGGCCGTTTTCCTGGGTGACATGCCCTGCGTCTGGCCGGAGATCATCCGGGCCCTCACCGCCGCCACCCAACGGACCGCCAGGACCATCATCCGCCCCACTTTTAAAAAAAACCGGCCCGGACACCCGGTCGTCTTTCATCGCCGCTGGTTCCGGGAGTTGACGGCGCTGACCGGTGACCAGGGCGGCCGGGCCGTAGTCACCGCCCACCCCGGGGCGGTGGCCACGCTCGAGTTCGACGCGGCCGAACCTCTCCTGGACGTGGACACCGAGTCCGACCTGGCCGCGGCCGAGGCGGCCCTGGGGGCCAGGGGGGTCTGACTCCAAGTCATTGCCTCCATCGAGACGACTTTGCTAGATTGATGAGGTGCGCCCTCCTGTCCCGGGCCTTCGCCGGGGCCGCCGGAGTAGAAAGGAGTTCCATGAAGCGCTTGTTGATCATCACCGTCGGGTTGTTGACCCTCTGGTCCTGGTCTGATTCGGCCTGGGGCCGGCCGCCGAGGGTCGAGTGGCGGGTGGGAAACGGCCCATGGGTCGTCCGGCGGGCCGTTGACGCCCGGGTCGGCCAATCGGTCAGGCTCCAGGTGAAACGTCGCCCCGGGACGACCGTCTCCTGGCGCCAGATCGTCCCCCACGTGGACAAACGCTACAACAACGCCGGCTGGCCCTGGGACCCCAACGCCTATAAATGGCTGGGTTACGCCCGGATCGAGTACCGGGTGACAAAGATCGAGGCCTGGCGGAACAAGTGGGCCGTCACCGTGTTTGACGGCCGCCGAGCGGTGACCACCTGGCCGTGGCCCGGGGCGCCACGCTATTTCCACCGGGGGGTGGGCAGCTTCTGGTTCCAGGTGGTGATCCGGCGCCACGGGCGAGTGGTCGCCCGCTCGGCCGGGGTCGAGGACGGTGACCGACGGGGCCTGAGCCCGGCGGTGCTGCGGCTGAGCGTCCGGCGGGGCCCCGGCCTGGTCGGGTTCGTCAGCGGCTTCTTCAACGTCCCGGCCGTTTTCGGGGCGACGCCCTATCAGAGCCGGCACTTCATCGGCGTGGACTGCGCCGAGGTGATCATGGCCGCCTGGCATTGGATGAAGGGCCGCCAACTGCGCCGGGACTACAACGTGGCGATGCTGACCCGGATCTTTCCCGCCCGGAGCCGGTTCAATCTCAGCGCCGGCGCCCCGGACCGGGTGGTCAGATGGGGCCGCGACGTGCGTCCCGGCGACCTGATCGCGGTCCGGTATGCGGGCGCCAGGTTCTTTCAGCACGTCGGGGTGATGCTGGCGGACAAGAACAACAACGGACGGCTCGACGCCCACGATCTGGTCCTGCACGTCGGGCCCGACCCGCTGGCGGCCACCTCCTTGGGTGACGGGCCGTTCGACGGGTACGTGCTCATCCTCCGGCCGGGCTAAGGCGCCGAACCGGCCGGCGGCGCCTTACTTCCCGGCCTGAACACTTCGACCACCTCCCGCCATTCCCTGCTCCCCAGGTTGACCGCCACCCAGACGGCCAGCCCCAGGCTCAAGGCCAGCAAACCCTGGAGCACCGACCACGCCGCCGCCGGCCAGAAGCCCATCACCGTCGGTGACCAGACGCCCCTGAACACCGGCAGACCGACCTCCCGCCAGAAGTCCTCCCCCCCCGGCGGCCAAGCGAGTTGCAGGACGACCATCGTCCCCAGCATGGCCAGGCCGGGAAGGTAGGCCCGCAGGAGCTGCCAGACCCGCTGCCGGATCTTGTCCGTGTAGAAAGCGAAGCCGCGCGCCAGAAGGGTGGAGCAGACCAGTAAATGGGTGACGGCCATGCCCAGGCCGACGCCCTGCAGCCCCCAGCCGAAACCCAAAAACAGGGCGTTGGCCCCCACGGCCACGGGAATGGACAGGCCGTTGACGACCAGGATCCAGACCTGCCGGTCGACCCCGAACAGCAGGGCGTAGGACGGCACGGTCAGCGAACCGAACAGGGCGACGAAGAGCAGCACCCGCACCACCGGCAAGGCGTCCACGAAGCGGGGCAGGAACTCGCCCACCAGGGGCGGCAGGACGGCCGCCACCCCGATAAGGAGCGCGGGCACGATCAGCGACAGGACCATCAACGGCATGTAAAAAAAGGGCCGGAACGTCTCCAGCGACTTGTCCTCCCCGAAACGCCGGAACATCCGGGGCATCAACACCGCCTCGATGACCATGGGCACTTCCCACATGGCGGTGATGATCATCAGCCCCAGGCTGTACAGCCCCAGGGCCTGGGCGCCCAGGAAGATCAGAGCCATGATCCGGTCTACCGACCCCATGACGTTGGCCAGACCGACGCCGATGGTCAAGGGCAGGCCGATCTTGACCAGCCGCCACATCTCCCGCCAGTCGAAGCGAAGCCGCCTCGGGAAATACGGCCAATACATCACCAGCCAGTAGGCCACGATCAGGGCGTAGGCGGACAGAACCACCCCGTAAAAGCCGTATATGCCGCCCCAGGGCACCAGCAGGAACAGCAGGCCCAGGTGGGAACCCCACAACAGCACCAGGCCGAAACTGATGGTCGGAAATCGGCGGTCGGCCGTGAGGATGATGTCCAAAAACTCCATGATGCGGAGCAGAAAAACCAGCCCGCCGATGGCGCACAGCCCCAGGGCCACCACCGGCCCGGTCATCGGCCACACGGCCAGGCCGATGAGGACCAGGCCCAGACAGAGGATCGCCCCCTGACAGAAAAAGACGGTGAACACGGTCTCCCGGACCCGACGCACCGCCGCCTGGTCCTGTTGGCCCATGGCCTTGGGCAGCTCTCGATCGGCCGCCCGGCCGATGCCCAACGTGAGGTGGGCGCTGTAATCGGCGATGACCATCAGGCCGTTCCAGACGCCGAACAGGCCCGGACCCAGGTACCGGGCCCGGACGAAGCCGGCCGCCAGGCGCAGGGCCCGGGAGAGGTAGGTCCCCCCGCTGAGGGTCAGGGCGTCGACGACCAGGGCCATACGGCTGGAACGTGATGTGGCGGGCCAATCAGACATCGAAAAAATCTAACACGGTGGTAGGAGCCAGTCAAACCGCCGTCAGGGCCGCGATCGAGGCCGGTGCCTCCAGGGGCGGGCGATCGGCAAGACGGTGCTTGTCGGCCGGTCAGGCCTCCGGACGGGCCGCCCGGGCTATCGCTGCAGGGCCTCCGGCCCGTTACTGAGAAACCGGCGTCCGTCCCGACGACCCAAGTCAAAGGCCTCCCGGATCCCCTGGGGATTGGTGTAGTCCCAGCGGCCGATGGAGATGTCCCGGGAGGGCTGGATATAGGTCAGACCGGAGTGGTTCGCCAGTTTTTCCGGCGAGTAGCGCCGGGTGAGCAGGACCAGGGTCGGCCTCTCCTCGGGGCGAATGATGCCCACCGGGACGTTGTCCACCAGGCCGCCGTCCAGGACCGGGTGGCCTTGCCAGCGCCAGGGCGGCACCACCGGCGGTGAGGCCGAAGTGCCGATAAGCAACTCCGCCACCTCCCCGGGAGAGCGGCAGTCATTGACCCGGGCCACCACGGCCCGAAACCCCAGGCGCAGGGCAAATTGGGGATGGAGCGGTGACCTAAGACGCTTCTCCAGGTTGTAGGCGCAGAAACCGGCCAGGGCCCCCAAAAAAGGCCCGCTCCACCGGGGCGGCCGGGCCAGGAGCACCCGCAGCTCCGGCCCCCGTTGCAGGCGCTCCAACGCGGCCCGGTCCAGGCTGCGCCGGATGCCTCGACGATAGATCGCCAGGTGAGGGAAGACCGGCCGCCGACTGACCACGTTTTCAAGATACACGTTGCCCTGATTGGCGGCCGTGGCCTCCAGGAAGTATTTAAGGGTGGACTGCGTTCGGTCGGCCAGGACCAGGCAGGCCATACTGGCCCCGGCGCTGGTGGCGGCCACCACCCGGGGGCTGAGCCCAATGGCTGGGGCCCATTCCTCCCAGAAGCCGGCCTGCCACCAGCAGCGATTGCCGCCGCCGGCAAAGACCACCGATTGATAACTCATAATACCAGGATGTTACGCCAGATCATCCCTCGGGTCAAGAGGACTCTTGACCACCGGCATCGACCTCATGGCCAGGCGGTCGGACAACTCATTGACGAGCGATCAGCTAACCTCCGGGTGGGGATTTCGTTTTTCCGGATTCCAATTTTCTATTTCGATATCCAAAGCCTCGGTCGATGTCCACCCACGGTGGAATGGCTGGTCCTGCATTTTTTATATGTTATTTCAGTCAATTGCAGAGAGGCGAGGCCGAGGCGGCCTCGTGGCACGACCCTTGCTTTTTTTATGACCGATTACATCTCAGACCTGCTCAACCCCGGGATGGGGAAAAGGGAGTAAAAATTATGACCAAGTCGACTGCCGTTAAAGTCTTGGCCGGTGTGACCTTGTTCGCCGCCACGGTGGCCTTCTGGCCCACC
The DNA here is from genome assembly GCA_018812395.1 of Pseudomonadota bacterium. Lineage (GTDB taxonomy): Bacteria > Desulfobacterota > Desulfarculia > Desulfarculales > JAHJDS01 > JAHJDS01. The sequence continues at coordinate 151 of JAHJDS010000119.1, read as the reverse complement.
ACGGCCGCGGCCCAGCATGCCGGTCCGCGTTTCGTGGGCCCCCGGGCCCATGGAGCCTGGGGCGCCCGTCACCCCGGCGCGGCCCGGTGGGCCTACCGTCACCCCGGCGCGGCCCGGTGGGCCTACCGTCACCCCGGCGCGGCCCGGTGGG
>JAHJDS010000118.1 GCA_018812395.1 Pseudomonadota bacterium | reverse complement strand
TACTGCTGGATGTCGCCCATCATCTTGAGGGCGAACTCGACCGAGAAGAGGCAGGTGTTCTGGCCCTGGTCCTCCTTGAGGATGTCGGCCTGGACCGTGCCCCGGACGTTCTCCAGGGCGTACTGCTTGATCTTTTGGTATTCGTCCGGTTCGGGGTCGCGGCCCTGCTCGGCCTTGAACCGGTCCACCTGCTGGTCGATGGCCGTGTTGAAGAAGAAGGCCAGCATCATCGGCGCCGGGCCGTTGATGGTCATGGACACCGACGTCGACGGGGCGCAGAGGTCGAAACCGTCGTAGAGGACCTTGGCGTCGTCCAGACTGCAGACGCTGACGCCCGAGGTGCCCACCTTGCCGTAGATGTCGGGCTGCTCGTCGGGGTCGGTGCCGTAGAGCGTCACCGAGTCAAAGGCGGTGGACAGGCGCTTGGCCTCGGAGTGCTCGGACAACATCTTGAACCGGCGGTTGGTCCGGGCCGGGTCGCCCTCGCCGGCGAACATCCGGGTCGGGTCCTCGCCGGTCCGCTTGAAGGGGAACACCCCGGCGGTGTAGGGGAACTGCCCCGGCACGTTTTCCTGGCGCAGCCACCGGTAGATCTCGCCCGGGTCCTCGAACCCGGGCAGGACCACCTTCGGGATCTTCTGCCGGGCCAACGACTCGGTGTACAAAGGCACCCTGATCTCCTTGTCGCGGACGCGGTAGACGAAATCGTCGCCCGAGTAAGCCTCCTTCAGGCGCGGCCAACTGTTCAGGAGGTCAAAGGTGTCGTTGTCCAGGTCCTTCTTGATGGCCTCCGCCTTCAGGCGGGCCACGGCCTCGGCGTGATCGTCACCCTTGAGCGCCTCGGCCGCCTCGTCGAGGTGCCACACCCGGCGGACATGGGCCGCCTGCTGGGTGGTCCGGCGGTGGTAGCCGCGGACGGAATCGGCGATCTCGGCCAGGTAGCGCGTGCGCTCGGGCGGGATGATGATCGTCTTGGAGGTCGAGGTCTTGCGGCCGGTGCGGGGCAGGCTCGACTTGAAGGCGACGCCGGTCTTGTCCTTGATGGCCCCCAGCAGGCCGTGGTACAGGCCGGTCACGCCGTCGTCGTTGAACTTCGAGGCGATGGTCCCGTAGACCGGCATCTCGTCCGGGTCCTTGTCCCAGGCGTTCAGGTTCCGCTGGACCTGCTTGCGTACGTCCCGAACCGCGTCCTCGCCGCCCTTTTTCTCGAACTTGTTGACGGCCACCAAGTCGGCGAAGTCGAGCATGTCGATCTTCTCGAGCTGGGAGGCGGCCCCGAACTCGGGGGTCATGACGTACAGCGAGACGTCCACCAGGTCGATGATCCGGGTGTCGCCCTGGCCGATGCCGGCCGTCTCGACGATGACCAGATCGAACCCGGCCGCCTGGGTGACCGCGATGGCGTCGGACAGGGCGTCGCTGAGTTCGGTGTGGGAACCCCGGGTGGCCAGGCTGCGCATGAACACCCGGGGGCTGCCCAGGCTGTTCATCCTGATCCGGTCGCCGAGGAGCGCCCCGCCGGTCTTGCGGCGGCTGGGATCGATCGACAACACGGCCACGGCGGCCTCTTGAATATCGTTCAGAAAACGGAGGATCAGTTCGTCGGTCAGCGACGACTTGCCCGCGCCGCCGGTGCCGGTGATGCCCAGGACCGGGACCCGGCGCTTCTTGATCCGTTTCTTCATCTCGGTCCGCAGGGCGGCCAGGTGGCCGTTCTCCCGGGCCTTGGCCAGTTCCACGGCGGTGATGAGCCGGGCCACCTCGAGCTTGTTGTCCGGGGTGAGGCGGTCGAGATCGAAATCGCCCCGCTCGGGCACGGCCGGGCGGTCGAGGCTCTCGACCAGGTGATTGATGATGCCCTGCAGACCCATCCGGGCGCCGTCCTCGGGGGAGTAGATCCGGGCCACGCCGTAGTCGTGCAGTTCCCGCATCTCCTCGGGGATGATCACCCCGCCCCCGCCGCCAAAGACCTCGATGTGGTCGGCGCCTCTCTCCCGAAGCAGATCGACCAGGTACTTGAAATACTCCATGTGGCCGCCCTGGTAGCAGGACACGGCGATCCCCTGGGCGTACTCGCAGATGGCCGCCTCCACGATCTCGGCCACCGAGCGGTTGTGCCCCAGGTGAATAACTTCAACGCCGGTCCCTTGCAGGATCCGGCGCATGATGTTGATCGCCGCGTCGTGCCCGTCAAAGAGCGACGTGGCGGTGACGACGCGGACGTGGTTCCGGGGCTTGTACGGAGCTACTTCGACGGCCATGGTTCTCCCCTATTGCCGTTCCGGGCGATCAAATCGCCCATGATCAGCGCGGTCTGACGGGCGATGTACTGGTCGATGCTGTAATGCTTGCCCAAAAACCACCGCCGAAAGGTCCACATGTGACCCAGGACCGTGATGTTGTGGGCCAAAAGTTGGATGGCCGACGCGTCCAGGCCGGGCAGGTCGCCGTTTTGGGACAGCCGGGCGATGACGTTCTGAATGAGGTTGGTGACGCGGACCTCGTTGGCCAGGACGTTTTTGCGCCACTCGGGCGGCAGGCTCTTGGCCTCCTGGTAGATCAGCAGGATGTGGTCGCTCATCCGGTCGCAGACCAAAAAATACTCGCGGATGACCCCGGCCAGGGCCTCCCGGCCGCCGGCGGCCCGGGCCACGCCTTCGGCGATGGACCTCTCCATCTCGGCGTGGATGGCGTCGCAGACCAGGTACAGGACGTCTTCCTTGGAGGCGACGTATTCGTACAGGGTCCCGGTCGAGAACCCGGCCGCCTGGGCGATCTGGCGGGTGGTCGTCTTGTGAAAGCCCTGATCCACGAACAGATGGACCGCGGCGTCGATGATCTGGCGACGGCGTCTGGCCACCAGGCCCTGGTTCTTGACCTGGGTTGGGACCCTGGTGGTGCGTTCAACCTGGGGATCGCCCATCGTGCGCCGCCCGTTGTGGTGTGGCTCGGGTGTGGACGGAGACGCCCTGATGGGACCGGTGGACAGGAAGATTTTCTTACAAGGATACTGAGTGGTTAAACGAACGAGTCGTCGAACCTAGACGCTGGTGGTTGTTCCTGTCCAGCCCCCACCTGACTGAGCGCTCGGTCAGTTTATAGTCTAGGACAAGAGCGGGAAACTTGTCAAGGAGTTTTTACCGGACTTCTCCACGGCCAAGCCACTCGGTCCCCCAGTTGAGGGCGCACGCCCGGCCCGGTGGCCGGACCGGGCGCGCAGTAACGGTCGGGGCCATATAAAAATTACCCGCTGCCCTGGTATCGACCCGGGATGTCGAGTAATTTTTATCCACAATTTTTTTACGGGTAACGGCTTGGCCCGCGGCAATACACCATTATCCCTATCGTTTTTCTTCTTATTGTGGGGAAGTTATGGACCGCTCTCCCCGGCCGGGCCGGGCAATGGCATGTCCCGTGCACCTTCAGCTGGCAACGAGTGCAACAGCCCCTGAGGCTGACGACATATAGGAGATAAACCATGACGCGGGGACATCGGGACATAGTGGCGGCCTTGTTGGCCCTGGTCCTGTGTCCGGCGGCCGTTGCGGTCGGGGCCCAGCCGCCGGACCGTCCCCGGTCCTTCACCCACGAAGGCCGGGCTCCCCTGGCAAGGGTCCAGGCCAAACCCTTGGCCGGCCAGGACCTGCAACGACGGCTGTGGGCCGCGGGCCAGTCCCTGCGCGCCGAAGTGGCCCGGGCCAATCCCGACGGCCTCCGGGTGCGGCGTCTGCGGGCCGAGGTGGACCGGCTGTGGGTGCTGGTGACCCGGCGCTGGTACAGCGAGCGGCCGTGGTGCGGTGGTCCTGAGCCGGGTCGGGCCGAACGGGTCGGAGGGCCGAGATTTGTGCCCGGGCCGGGCTTTGGCCGCCACCTGGGCCGCATGGGCCATGGTCCGAGCCGGGGTCGATTTGACTGGTAGGGCATCCTGACGGTAACGAGGTGAGGGCTAACGCCTCTAAAAAAAACCTCCCAGTCACCCGGGGGCCGCGAAAGCGGCCCCCATTTTTGTGCGAGGCCGCACCGGCGTAATTCGCGGTGCCACTCGGCACACGAGTGATTCGCGATATTCTTTCGTTAGTAGCGACACTTGGTTCTCCGCGCCCAGCGCCTCCATTTCATTTCGGCTCCGCGGTGCATGGAAAAATTGACAGGTCCGGTCCGTGGGGCGAATAATGGCCCGGGGGTCAAAATCGGCATGAAATCAGCGAGGTAATGATTTGACCGTCCTCGAGATCATGGCCGTGGCCTCCATCCTGGGCCTGGCCGCCTTCACCTTGAACTTCGCCGGATTCGGCAACGCCCTGGTGGCCGTGCCCCTCCTGGCGTTGCTGATGCCCATCAAGGCGGCCGTGGCCCTGCAATTCCCTTTCGCCCTGATCCTGCTCATCTATAACGCCTGGCGCTGGCGGGGCCGGGTCGAGCTCCGACGCCTGGTCGTGCCGATCATCGCCGCCCTGATCGCCCTACCCTTGGGTTTCCTGGCACTTGAATACCTGCCGGCCGGGGTGATGAAAAAGGCCCTCGCCGGGTTCATCGTGCTGGCGGTCCTGGCCCTGCGCCTGGGGCTGATCCGAAGGCTGGCCCAAGGGCCGGTCCAAAAACCATGGCTGGGAGCCCTGTGCGGTCTGCTCAGCGGCGTCTTTCAGGGGGCCTATACCACCGGCGGCCCGCCGGTGGTGGTCTACGTCCGGGCCACGACCGACGATCCAGCCGCGGCCAAGGGCTTTTTGGGGGCCTATTTCACGGTCATCGGCCTGGCCACGGCGGCGATGTTCGGGGCCGGCGGACTGATCACCGGGCCCAGCCTGCTCACCTGCCTCTATTTCAGTCCAGCGGTGGTTATCGGGGCCGTGCTGGGGGCCTTGGCCTTTCGGCGCCTGAGCAGTGGGGGTTACCGCCTGGTGGTGGATGGCCTGTTGATCGCGGCGGCGGTGCTGCTGTGGCTGCGGTCATGATCCGCCGTGGCTGACTGGTATTTAACTGGCTGAGACAAAGTAATAATTTTAATGAATCAGACCGGTCGCTCAATCACGATCCGGTCGGCCAAGGAATCGAAGAAGTGGTAGCCCGAGCCGCCGGCCGACAGGAGGTCCAGCAGGCCGTCGGCGTCGCGCACCCAGACGCCGCCCACCACCCGGACGCCGCGTTCGAACAACGGCTCGGGGACAATCCCCGCCGTGGGGCCCATGACCGCGATCTCGGCCCCCTCCTTGGCTGTCTCCAGGATGCCCTCCAGGGTGTGG
>JAHJDS010000117.1 GCA_018812395.1 Pseudomonadota bacterium | reverse complement strand
TTCCCTGCTGCTGCTGATTCCGGGCCTGAACCTGGTGGTCCCGGCGGTGCTGGCCTTCTTCAAACCGTCGCCCAAGGTCGAGGCCGGGTCCGAACCGGCCCCGGCCTGATCTTTCATGTCGGAAAAAGAACAGACAGAACGCCTGCTGGCGGCGGCCTGGCGGGTCCGGGAGCACGCCTACGCGCCTTACGTCCCGGTGCGCGTCGGCGCGGCCCTGCTTACCTGCTCCGGCCGTATATTCACCGGGGCCAACGTCCAGAACGCGGCCCTGTCGGCCGGCATTTGCGCCGAGCGGGTGGCCTTGTTCGCCGCAATCAGCGCCGGGGAGCGCGATTTCGCGGCCCTGGCCGTGGTAAGCGACCGCCCGGTGACCCCTTGCGGGGTGTGCCGGCAGACCCTGGCCGAGTTCCATCCCGACCTGCCGCTGATCCTGGCCTGGGACGGCGGGTTGGAGACGACCAATCTGGGACGGCTCTTGCCCCGGCCGTTTCACTTGGACGAGCCTTACGATCGGCCAACGCCGGCCGTCGCCGGGGCCGACAGGAATTCCTGATCAATTCCGCTTGATCTGAACGAGACGGGTGAAGGCCTCCTTGACCTGAATGAAGCGCTCCTGGTCGCCACCCCGGTCGGGGTGGCACGCCATGACCAGGCGGCGGTAGACCCTGGTCAGGCCCTTCTTGTCCAGGCCCTTGTACTGAGCCTCGCTGAGCCCCATGATCCGGCAGGCCCGGGCCAGACTCGGTCCCTTCGGGGCGGGCGGGCGGTACACCCGGTGCTGATTGATGAAGTCCTCCAGAAAATCCGCCTCGGGCCGGTGGTCCTCGAACTCCGAATCGAAGTACATGATCAGGTATTTGACCAGGTAATCGCTCAGCCGGTCGATACGGTAATTCTCGCTCACAAAGCCCCGGTCCCGGCCCAAGCGGCAGAGTTCCTCCACGAAACGATCGTCCACCGCCTCGGGGTCCAATCCGGCCGGCATGAATTTTAGTGGGTTGTTCGGGAAAAAGCGCTGCAGGTCAAACGCGGCGTAGACGTAGGCCTTGCGCTCCCGAAATTTTAAAACCGTTTCCAGGCCGGTGATCAGCCACTCGATCTCGTCCCGGCTTTTTTGGACCACCTGATCGTAACAGGGATAGGGCTTGAGCAGGGCGGCGCCGAGGTTCATCTGACCGTAGCGCAGGAAATAGAGGCGTCGCTTGTCAAAGGGGTGGACCTGCGACTGGCGCTCGGCCCGAACGGTCTTCGGAATTTTTTTGGCCGAGCCCCGGCCCCGGCCCTCGAATTGCTTGATCCGAGCCTGCAAACCGGGCGGCAAGAACCGGAAAAAGAGGCGGTCCAGTTGGGCCTCATCATAGTGGCTGGCCCGGCGCTCGATCTCCTCGGCCAGGTCGGGGTCCAGGTAATAGGCGGTGGGCGACGGGAAGTGGAGATGGGCCGCCGGGTCGGGACCGATGGTCATGACGTCGCGGCTGCGCCAGCCCCCGGGCCGCTCCACCGACTCGCGGATGACATAGTCGCCGTTGTGGTGCCGGGCCAGGTACATGGTTCAGTATTATATCCGGCGGCGACGCGACCCGCCAGGTACGGGCCCGACCAAGGGCCGGGTTTCAAGCCGAAAACGTCCAGGGCCAGGCCGCTGGGGGCAGTACCTTTAGACAGGCCACCCCCTGACTCAGGGCGCCCCGGCTCGGCGGGATGGTCCTGACCTGGTGGAAGAATTTGAGGCCCACGAGCACGGCCACGGCGATGACCGCCGCCAGGATCAAGGTCGTAATCAATGTCTTGCTGGACATGGCCGTCCCCTTTCAGTGCGTGGTTCGGACCTTGATTGTATCGGTTCAAGGGCGACAGTCAAATGGAATCAGACCGGGAACGCATCAGGATTTTACGGCCAAACCCATCGGCCGACCCCGCCGGCCCGGCGTCGTGGCCCGAAAGCGTTCGAAATAGGACCAATCAATCTGTTTCTCGAGTTCGGGCCGCCTCTTCAAAATCAAACGGGCGGCCGTTTCCGCGGCCAACCCGGTCAGGTCGACGCACTGGGCCACGTGAGCCCGGGGGGCGTCTTTCCACTTCTTGGTCAAGACGCGGCAACAGGTCGAGCCCGCCTGTCGCCCGAAGCGGTGATGCAGCTCTCGGGCCGCGTCGCGAGTCCGGCGTCGATCCGGTCTTCCCGGCGTCTCCCTGGTCAAAAACAACCCCAGGGCCAGCACCCCGCCCGAAAGCGCGCCGCAGACGCACCCGGCGCCACCCAGGCCCTCGGGCAGGCCCGAGGCCAGACGCACGGCCAGCCCGTCAGGCAGACCGCCGCCCAAGGCGGCGTCGAGCACAAAGAGCACCGCCTCGGAGCAAAGAAGCCGCCCTGTCTGAAAGAGTTCCTCGGCCCGGATTCTCACCAGGCCGAGAAACTCCTCGACTTCATTGGTTCGGGCCACTTGGTCCCTACTTGACCGCCTCGGTCGGATAGCCGGCCTCGGCCCAGGCGAAGATACCGCCCGGATGACGATAAACATTTGTGTAGCCCAACCGCCTGGCCCACATCGCCCCGTTGTGACTCCGGCCGCACTTGACAAAACCGCAGTAGACCACGATCAGGGCGCCCTTTTTCGGGCCCAGCAGTTTTTGGTACTTGGCCTTCCGCTCGGCCGTGATGGTCTTGGCCTCGGGGATGGGGAACTCGAACTGGACCGCTCCCCGGATGTGCCGCTTCTTGAAGCTTTTTTCATACGGCATGGTGTCGACGATGATCATCTTCCGGCCCGCGTCCAGCCACTTCTTGAGCGTCGCCGTGGTCACCAGCCGGTACCCTCCCTTGAGGGTCTCCCGGGCCACCTTGACGGCCACTTTCTCCAGCTTGATCTCGCTCTGACTCTCACCACAGCCCCCCAGCCCGACCATTAACCCCAGGGCCAGTCCGACGGCCAAAAGGCAACTCAAAACTTTTCTCATCTTCATCTCCTTTCCATGGTCGGCCCGAGTCCGTCATTTTCCGGCCAGACCCGTGACGCCCGGACGACCCAAAAACGCCAGAAACGACACCAGTACAAAAACAAGGCCAGGCCGATGAACATCAGGTCACGATGAATCGCGCCGCGCAGGCTCTTTTCGGGCACCAACTCGAACAGCCGGCAGCCGCAGTCGCCCTCCAGCCCCTTGACCATCCCGACCCACAGCACGACGATGAACATCAACAGCAGTCCGACGATCACCTCCAGCGAAAAACGGACGTCCAACACCAGCCCGATTCCGGCCAGGATCTCCACCAGGGGCAGGCCCAGGGCGGTGGGCCAGACCAGGAAACCGGGCAACAATCCGTAGGCCTCGATCACCCCGGCAAATGACTTCGGGTCCGCCAGTTTGGCCGCCCCGGCCCAGATGAACACCCCGGCCAGAAGCAAACGCCCGATCAGATACGGCCACCGGCCCGACAACAGCCCGATGGCGGCGGCGATCCGGCGGCCGGGGCCCCTCGTCCGTCGCGGGGGCTCGGTTGGTGACCTCGCTCCGGTCCGACGCGGTGGTTGGCCGATAGACATGGTGCCCATGGTAGTAACGGAAAAAGCAATATGTCAAATAGATAATTTCAATAACCGGCGGGGCCGTTATTCCGCTAAGCGATAGCTAACTTGTGCTGTCAACCATTGTTTTCCGGTTTTAGAAAAATGGCGCCCAGGGGCGGCACGGTCAGTTGGGCCGAGGCCGGCTGGTTGTGCCAGGCCCGGTCCTCGGCCTGGATACCACCCAGGTTGCCCACGTTGGAGCCGCCGTAGACGTCGGCGTCGGAATTGAGGATTTCCCGAAAAACCCCCTGACGGGGCAGGCCGATGCGGTAGCCGTGACGGGGCACCGGGGTCAGGTTGTAGACGCAGACGATGAAGTCGTCCGGGTCCTTGGCCCGGCGGATGAAGGAGACCACCGAGGCCTCGGTGTCCCGAAAGTCGATCCACTCGAACCCGGCATAGGAGTAGTCCACCTGGTGGAGGGCCGGCTGGTCCCGGTAGAGGTGGTTCAGGTCCCGGACAAAGCGCTGGATGCCTCGGTGTTCCTCATACTCCAGCAGATGCCAGGCGAGCGAGCCCGCGAAATTCCACTCCTCCCCCTGGCCCAGCTCGGCGCCCATGAACAGCAGCTTCTTGCCCGGCTGGCCGAACATGTACGCCATGAGGAGGCGCAGATTGGCCCGCTGCTGCCAGGGATCGCCGGGCATCTTGCTTAAAAGCGCCCCCTTGCCGTGGACCACCTCGTCGTGGGACAGGGGCAGGAGGAAATTCTCGTTAAAGGCGTACAGCAGGGCGAAGGTCAACAGGTCGGCGTGGTATTTGCGGTGAATCGGCTCCTTGGAAAAGTAGTCGAGCAGGTCGTGCATCCAGCCCATGTTCCACTTGAAGCCGAAGCCGAGACCGCCCAAGTAGGTCGGCAGGGTCACGCCGGGCCAGGCGGTCGACTCCTCGGCGATCATCATCGCGTCGCCGAAGCGGCCGTAGACCTTGGCGTTGAGGGTCTTGATGAACTCGATGGCCTCGATGTTTTCCCGCCCCCCGTACGGGTTGGGGACCCAGTCCCCGTCCTGTCGCGAGTAATCCAAATAGAGCATCGAGGCCACGGCGTCAACGCGCAGCCCGTCCAGGTGGTAGCGGTCCAGCCAGTACAAGGCGCTGGATATCAGGAAGTTGCGTACCTCGTTGCGGCCGTAGTTGAAGATCAGGGTCTGCCAGTCGGGGTGCTCGCCCTGTCGGGGGTCGTCGTGCTCGTAGAGGGCCGTGCCGTCAAAGCGGGCCAGGCCGTGGGCGTCCTTGGGGAAATGGGCCGGCACCCAGTCCATGAGCACGCCCAGGCCGGCCTGGTGGGCGGCGTCGACCAGGGCCATGAAGTCTTCCGGGTCGCCGTACCGGGTGGTCGGGGCGAAGTAGCCGGTCACCTGATAGCCCCAACTGGCGTCAAAGGGATGGGCCGTCATCGGCAGGAACTCGAGGTGGGTGAAGCCCATGTCCTTGGCGTAGGGGATCAACTGCTCGGCCAGCTCCCGATAGGACAGCCAGTACTC
>JAHJDS010000116.1 GCA_018812395.1 Pseudomonadota bacterium | reverse complement strand
CACCGTGCCCCGCCTGTTTCGAGAGCGAGCCGGTCAATGGCCCGAACGCACCGCATTTCGAAAAAAGGAGTTGGGCCTGTGGCGAGACATCACCTGGCGGGAGTACGCCGAGCGGGTTCGACACACAGCCCTGGGGTTGAAGGAATCGGGCGTCGGTCCCGGGGACCGGGTGGCGATCATCAGCCAAAACCGCCCGGAATGGTTGTACGTGGACGTGGGCGTCCAGTGCCTCGGCGGCGTCAGCGTCGGCATCCTTCCCACCAGCGCGCCGGCCCAGGTGGAGGAGGTGATCAGGCATAGCGATTCCAGGGTCTGCGTCCTGGAAAATCGACATCAACTCGAGCCGATTCTGGAGGTCAGAAAACGGCTTCAGGGATTGGAACTGGTTATTGTCCTCGATCCCACGGACCTGCCCGAATCCGATGACCTGGTGACCGTGGGCTACCGGGACCTACTCGAGCTGGGGCGTAGCCGGCAAGAAAAGGAAGGTGAACTCTTCGACGGTTTGGTCGACGCGACCGAATCCGGACGGGAGGCGATCATAATCTATACCGCCGGCGCCACCGGGCCGCCCAAGGGCGTGGTGCTCACCCACCGAAACATCATCGCCTCCCTGGACGCCGTTCACCAAGCCGGCCTGATTCGGCCCGACGACGAGTTGCTCAGCTTCCTGCCCCTGAGCCACTTCTTCGAGCGGTCGTTGGCCCTGGGCATGCTGATCAACGGCAACATCTGCAATTTCGCCGAGGGAATGAGCACCGTGCCCCGTGACATTCGAGAGGTGCGGCCCACGGTTTTCGGGGTCGTGCCCAGGGTGTGGGAAAAATTCTTCTCGTTTCTGGTCATGGGCATGAAGGATTCCACCCGGTTTGAAAAATGGGCCTATGAATGGGCTTTGGGCTTGGGCGGCCGAACGGCCGCCAGTCGGCGCAAAGGGCGTCGGCTGTCCGCAGTCTCGAGCCTGCTGTTTGGCCTGGCCGACTGGTGCGTGTTGCGCCGGCTTCGCAGGTTCATCGGTCTGGACCGGGTTCGATTCGGTTATTCGGTCGGGGGGCCCATATCTTTCGAGCTGTTGGGGTTCTACGATTCTTTGGGCATCGAGGTCGGTGAAGCCTACGGGTTGACTGAGTCGTCCGGAATCATCGCCTTGCATCGGTCCGGCCGAATCAAGCCCGGCACCACGGGCCAGCCGCTGGCCGGCGTCGAGATCAAGATCGACGATAATGGCCAAATCCTGGTCAAGGGGCCGATGGTCTTCCAGTCCTACCATAACCAGTCCCGATCAACGTCCGCAGCGTCCCCGGACGGCTGGTGGCCCACCGGGGACGCGGGCCTGCTGGACCAAGAGGGGCATTTGATCGTCCGGGGTCGCCTCGAGGACGTCATCACCACTTCCGACGGCCAAAGCATTGAACCGGCCGGGATAGAGACCCGGCTCAAGAGCAGTCCATACATCAGCGACGCTCTGGTCGTCGGTCACGGACGTCAATATCTGACCGCGTTGATCATGGTCGACGAAGAAGGCGTCATCAATTTCTCTCAGGAAAACCAGGTGCCGTTCACCGATTACGCCAGCCTGACCCGGGCGCCGGAAGTCATCGGGTTGATCGAACGGGAAGTCCATCAGGCCAACCAGAAAGCGTCCGAAGCCCAACGGATAAATGACTTCCGGTTGATCGACGTCAGCTTGGGGGCGGGGGACCAAGAGGTAACGCCCACCATGAAGTTGAAACGCACCTTGATCATCGGAAGATTCAGCGACCTGATCGATTCGATGTATGGGACGGTCGGGTCGGGCGGACAAGAATCCGCTCGGCCCGGGCCTTTGGGCCCCTTAGCCCGGGGAGGGGTTTATCAATAAAGAACAGGGAGGTTGCAATGAAACGGGGGTTTTCAGCCGTGTTTACGGCCATGATCATGGTAATCGTCTTGGCGGGGACCGCCTCGGCCGAGGTCGGCGTCACCAGGGATCAGATCGTGATCGGCTCGGTCCAGGATTTGAGCGGTCCCCTGGCCGGGTGGAGCACGCCGTGGAAGTTAGGCATGGAAATGCGGATCCAGGAAATAAACAAGGCTGGCGGGATCTATGGACGAAAACTGAAGTTGGTCGTCCAGGACCACGGTTATGATCCCAAAAGGGCGATCATGGCCGTAATGAGAATCATCGCCCGCGACAAGGTGTTCGCCTTTGTCAGCAACGCCGGGTCGCCGACCGCGCTGGCCGTCAAGCCGATCCTGCACCGGAAAAAGATTCCGCACCTCTATCCGATTTCAGGCTCGCGGAAATTCTTTGTGCCTT
>JAHJDS010000115.1 GCA_018812395.1 Pseudomonadota bacterium | reverse complement strand
GGCCGGCCGGCTGGACCTGCCGCTCCATCCGGCCTCGGCCGCCGGACCGGACCTGAGGCAGTTGATCCTGGGCTCCGAGGGGCGGCTGGGGGTCATTACCCGGGCCACGGTCAAGATCAGCCCCCTGCCAGAGCGAGAGGTGGTCAAGGGCGCCTTTTTCTTCGACGCCGTCTCCGGGGTGGCCGCGGTTCAAGAGATGGCCCAGGCTCGCGTCCCCCTGACCATGATTCGCCTCAGCTTTCCGACCGAAACCCACACCCACCTCCAACTGGCCGGGGACAAGGCGATCTTGCGCTGGCTCGACAAGTACCTCCGGCTGCGGGGCGTGGGCGAGGGCAAGTGCCTGCTCCTCTACGGGGTCGTGGGCGCCGGCCGCCGCGTGTCCCGGACCCTGGGAGAGGCGGCCCGGATCATCCGCCGCCACCGCGGCGTGGGCGTCGGCCGGCCCCCGGGCCGGGAGTGGTTCAAAAATCGGTTTCGCCTGCCTTATCTTCGGAACTCACTGTGGGGCCTGGGCTACGGTGTGGACACCCTGGAAACGGCCGTCCCCTGGCGGGCGCTGTTCAAGACCGTCTCGGGCGTGGAGGCCGCCCTGGCCGGCGGTCTCGCCAAATACGGCGAGCCGGTCCACGTCTTCACCCACCTGTCCCACGTCTACCCGGTTGGGTCGAGCGTCTACACCACGTTCCTCTTCCGGCTGGCCGCGGACCCGGCCGAGACCCTGGCCCGGTGGCGACGGCTGAAAACGGCGGCCAGCGAGGCCATCGTCCGCGCCGGGGGGACCATCAGCCACCAGCACGGCGTCGGCCTGGACCACCGGCCCTTTCTCGAGGCCGAGAAGGGCCGCCTGGGCCTGGACCTGATCCGGGCAACGGCGCGGACAGCCGACCCGGGGGGCATCATGAACCCGGGCAAGCTGATCGAATGACCGGAGGCCGAGTGACGTCTGATGGGCCGCGACGCCTGAGCGTACTGCCGAAGACGACCTGGGACGTCATCGTCGTCGGCGGCGGCATCACCGGGGCCGGCGTGTTCGAGCTGGCCGGACGGCGGGGACTCTCGTGCCTGCTCCTGGAGCAAGGCGATTTCGCCTCCGGGACCTCGAGCAAGAGCGGCAAGCTGGTCCACGGCGGGATTCGTTACCTCAAACAGGGCCAGTTCCAGACCACCTGGCACTCGGTCCGCGAGCGCGAGCGCCTGCTTAAACGGTTCCCCGGCCTGGTGGCGCCGCTGACCTTCCTGTACCCCATCCGGCGGGGCAGCCCAACGGGGCGGCTGCTGGCCAAGATCGGGCTGTCGCTCTACGACCTGATGGCCGGCCGGCGCGACCACCGGCATCTGTCCCTGGAGGGCCTACTGGCCCTGGCCCCGAGCCTGAGCCAATCGGCCACCCACGACGGCTACTCCTTTCACGACGCCCTGACCGACGACGCCCGCCTGGTGCTCCGGGTCATCGAGGCCGGCCGGGTGGGCGGCAACGCGGCCCTCAACTACGTGGCCGCCCGTGATCTGCTGCGCACGATCCAAGGAGAGGTGCGGGGCGTGGCCGCCGAGGATATTTTAACCGGGGCCTCGGCCGAGATCGAGGCCCGGGTGGTGATTAACGCCGCCGGGGCCTGGACCGACGACCTGCGGGCCCGGCTGGGCCTGTCGCGCCGGTTGCGCCGGCTGCGCGGCTCTCACCTGGTCTTTTCCGGAAAAAAATTTCCCCTGCGGGCCGCGGTGGGCCTGGCCGGTCCGGTGGATTCCCGCTCAATGTACGTCCTGCCCTGGGAGGGCGTCACCCTGATGGGGACCACGGACCTCGATCACCAGGGATCGCTCGACCAAGAGCCGAGCATCACCCCGGTCGAGGGCGATTATCTCTTAACCACCATCCGCCACTGGTTCGAGGACCTGGACCTGACCGAGGCCGACGTCATGTCCACCTTTGCCGGCGTCCGGCCGGTGGTGGACACCGGCAAGGCCGACCCGTCCAAGGAATCGCGGGAGCATGTGGTCTGGGCCGACCAAGGGCTGGTGACCGTGACCGGGGGCAAACTGACCACCTTCGGCCTGCTGGCCCGGGACGCCCTGGCGGCGGCCGGTCCGTGGCTGGATGGGGGCGATGGGGCCAGGCCCCCAGAGGAGGAGGCGTCCGATGTCCCCCCGGCCCCGGCCCTGGACCCGTCGGTCTGGACCCGGCTGGCGGCCCGGTACGGCCGCCGGGCCCCGGCCCTGGTCGAGGCCGCCCCGAGTCGGGACCTGGAGGCCGTTCCCGGCACGGACGTCCTGTGGGCCGAACTGTCCTGGGCGGCCGGGCGCGAGGACGTCCGGCATCTGGACGACCTGCTGCTCCGGCGGGTGCGGCTCGGCCTGCTCTTGCCCGAAGGCGGGGCGGACCTCTTGGACCGCGTTCAGGCGGCGGCCGGTCCCGTTCTCGGATGGGATGAGGATAGATGGCGGCAAGAGAGGGAACGATACGGCCGCCTGTGGCGCTGTCACTACAGCCCGGAGTTGATCCGACCATGACCGACAAGCAGAACGTCCTGGCCATTGACGTCGGCACCCAGAGCGTGGGGGCCTTTGCCTTTGATGCGCGGGGCAACCTGATCGACAGCGCCCGGGTGGCCTACGATCGGCCCTACGTCTCGCCCAAACCGGGCTGGGCCGAGCAGGACCCGACTCACTACTGGGACTGCCTGGGTCGGGCCTGCCGCGCCTTGTGGGCCCAGGAGGTGGTCACGCCCGCCTCCCTGGCCGGGGTGGCCCTCACCTCCCAGCGCAGCACGGTCATCAATCTCGATCAGGAGGGTCGCCCCTTGCGGCCGGCCATCGTCTGGCTGGATCAGCGCCGGGCCAAGGCCCTGCCGCCGCTGCCCGGTTTTTTGCGAACCCTGTTCAAGTTGGTAGGCGTGGCCGAGACGGTGGATTACCTGCAGGCCGAGGCCGAGATCAACTGGATCCACGAGAATGAGCCCGCCATCTGGGAGGCCACGGCCCATTACCTGTTCCTGTCGGGGTACCTCAACTACCGGCTGACCGGCCGGGCGGTTGACTCCACCGGCGGCACGGTCGGCTACGTGCCGTTCGATTACAAGAAACACTGCTGGCTGCCCGACAAAAACTGGAAGTGGAGGGCGATTCGGGTCAAGCCCGGGACCCTGCCCGAGCTGTCGCCGCCGGGGAGCGAGCTGGGCACGATCACCGGCCAGGCCGGGACCCATACCGGTCTGCCCCCCGGTCTGCCCGTGTTCGCCGGGGCCTCGGACAAGGCCTGCGAGGTGCTGGGCGTGGGCTGTCTGGCCGATCACCAGGCCTGCATCGGCTACGGCACCACGGCCACGATCAACGTCAACTCCGCCCGGTACATCGAGCCCATCAGGTTGTTCCCGCCCTATCCCAGCGCCCAGCCCGGGGCCTACAACCTCGAGGTCCAGGTCTATCGGGGCTTCTGGATGGTGACCTGGTTCAAGGAGCAGTTCTGCCATCTCGAGGAGTCGCGGGCCCGGGAAATGGGCGTGGACGCGGAGGTGTTGCTGGAGGAACTGGCCGCCGATGTGCCGCCCGGCTCATTGGGGCTGATGCTCCAGCCCTACTGGTCGCCCGGGGTCAGAAACCCCGGCCCCGAGGCCAAGGGGAGCATCATCGGCTTCGGCGGGGCGCACCACAAGGAGCACGTGTACCGCGCCCTGCTCGAGGGCCTGGCCTACGGCATGCGCCACGGCCGGGAGAGGATCGAGAAGAAGACCAAGCAGCGCCTCACCGAGCTTCACCTGTGCGGCGGCGGGTCCAAGAGCGACCTGGTGATGCAGATCACGGCCGACGTCTTCAAGTTGCCGGCCATCCGGCCGGCCGCGTTCGAGGCCTCGGCCCTGGGCGCGGCCATGCTGGCGTCTTGGGGGGCGGGCGTTCACCCCGACCTGGAGACGGCCGTGGGGGCCATGGCCCACCGGGCACGGGTTTTCGAGCCGAAGCCCGCCAACGTCGACCTCTACGAGCGCCTCTACCGCCGGGTCTACCTGCGCCTCTACGGCCGGCTGCGGCCGCTCTACCTGGACGTCATGGACATCACCGGCTACCCCGACGCGCCGGGGAGGTCCGGGTCGTGACCGGGGAGAACCGCGCCCTGATCGCCTTTTGCGGCCTGTACTGCGGCGATTGCCTGCGCCTGGGGAGCCGGGCGGCGGAGCTAGCCGCCAAACTGCGGGCCGAACTGGAAAAGAGCCGATTCGCCGAGTACGTCCAGGTAAAAAGTGAGTTCGCGCCCGAGTTCCAAGACTACCCGGCTTTTCTCAAAGTGCTCCAGGCCGTGATCGATCTGGATTGTCCCTCGGGCTGCCGGAAGGGGGGGTGTCCCGGGTTGGACTGCGCGATCCGGGCCTGCTGTCTGGACAAACAACTGGACGGCTGCTGGGAGTGCGATGGCCTGGACCAGTGCGACCGGTTTGATTTCCTCACCCCGTGGCACGGCGATGTGGTCCGGCACAATCTCCGGCCGATCAGGGCGCTGGGCCCCGAGGCCTGGCTCGAGAGGCGCCCCCTTTTTTACGTCTGGTTGAAGACCGACTGACTAGGTTGGCACGTACGAATTTAAGTAATTAGAATCCCACGGCCGTGTCCTAAAAATCGGCCTTAAGAATAACTCCGTTGGATGACACCGTAAGGCAAATACGGTCACAGTACACATCATACGTTCACGAGTGGACAATTTTCGCTAAGCCATTTAATAACTGGATCTCTCATGGTCGCTGAAATATCTGTTATGTCAAATTTTTCCCATAAAGTCCCCAAAATGTCTGCCCTCAGATTCCTAAACCCCTCATCAACTAGCAACAAGGTTGGTTTATTAAGTGCTCTCATAAAACCATACTCCATAGCCACGTTAGGGTTGAACTCATCCTTTTTTCTATCCTCCAGCACGGCTATTCCATATTTACACCCAATCATATATACACATACGTTATTCCATAGGTTTCGATCTTGCAGGTAGTTTCTATCGTCTGCTCTCAATCCGTTTAAACCAACAGACCTCAAAATATCTAAAAGCTGGTCGTAAATTTCCCTAAGGTATTTGACGTTATTGTCTAGCCTCATCATAATAAATATGTTCCTTTGATAGTCAGGATTATCAGTAAAGAAATCCTCCAAATTATTTTTTAAGAATTCATAACCATTTGGAATTCTAAATCCTGATGGTAATAAAGGAAGATTTATATGCTTCGCCCACCTGACTATTGTAATACTGATTTGCGAGTGCCATGCATCCTTTTCTTCTTGTGTCCATAACTTCCAATCCTCTTCAACATTTATCCCTGAATCTTTTTTTGGAACAACAAAGGCGGCATCACGAGGGCCTATTCCAAATTCTTTCTGCAAGTATTC
>JAHJDS010000114.1 GCA_018812395.1 Pseudomonadota bacterium | reverse complement strand
GGGTCGAACAGCTCGGCCAGGCAATCGTGGCAGGTGGCCACGTCCGGGCTGATGAGTACCCGCCGGTCGGCCTCGACCCGGCTGGCCTCGATGAGGAAGCCGTCCCCGCCGCTGGCGGGGACGGGGCTGGTGGTCAGCCGGGTCAGATGGGCCAGGGGCGGCTTGTCGGCCTGGAGGCGGCCGACGAACGCCTCCAGATCGGCCGGGTCCCCCTCGACCTCGATGAGCACTCCGCCGGAGGTGTTGGTCACGAACCCGCTCAGACGGCCCTGGGAGGCCAGGGCATGGACAAAGGGCCTGAAGCCCACGCCCTGAACGATGCCCTCGATCCTGATCCGGACCCGGGACCTTACGGCTTGGGCCACCGGTCAATCTCCCCCAGGAGCCATTCGCACCAGGCGTCCAGGCCCTGGCCGGTCCGGCAGGACAACTCGAAGATCTCGATGTCCGGATTGATGGCCAAAACATCGCGGCGGATGCGCGCCACGTCGCAGTCCACGTAGGGCAGCAGATCGATCTTGTTGACGATCAGGGCCCGTGATTCGCGGAACAAGGCCGGGTACTTGACCGGCTTGTCGTGCCCCTCGGTGACGCTGAGCACCGCCAGGCGGAAATGCTCGCCCAAATTGAACTCGACCGGACAGACCAGGTTGCCCACGTTCTCGATGACCAGCAGGTCCAAATCGCCCAGGTCCAGCACGTCCAGGGCCGGACCGATCATCACCCCGTCCAGGTGGCAGGCGCCGTCGGTGTTGATCTGGACGGCCGTCACGCCCTTCTTGGCGATGCGCTCGGCGTCCTCGGAGGTGGCGATGTCGCCCTCGATCACGGCCACGCGCTTGGCGCCGGCGATCCGGTCCAGGGTCCGCTCCAACAGCGCCGTCTTGCCCGCCCCGGGCGAGGACATGATGTTGACCACGCAGACCCCGGCCTCATCGAAACGCCGCTGATAGGCGGCGGCCAGTCTTTCGTTGGCCTCGAGCACCGGGCGCCCGACGGATATCTCGACCATCATTCCCCCTCGATGGAAGCGATGTGCAGCTCGCGGCCGGACAGGACCACGCCGGCCCCGCCGCACTCGGGGCAGAGGAAATCGCCCTCGGCCACCTCGTACTCGTGACCGCACTGGCCGCAGCCGACCCGGGTCGGGACGTACTCCAGGTTCAGCCGGGCCCCCTGGGCCGGCGTGCCTTCGGTCAAGAGCTCGAAGGCGAAGTTCATCTGGTTCGGCACGACGGCCGTCAACCGTCCGACGACGAGGTTGACGGCCGTGATTTTTTGGACCCGGTGGCGTTTGGCCTCTTCCAGAACGATGTCCAGGATGGACTGGACGAGCGACATTTCGTGCATTCGAGACTCCCGACGATCAACGGTAGCACAGGCCCCCGGGCCGGTCAAGAAAGGTCGCTTGACCCCCTCCGGCCGGACGGCTAAACTGGGACCGGTTCCACCACCCGCTGGTCGGAGGGTTGAATGAAACCACCAACGCCGCCGAGCAACGCCACCAGGGCCGCGACCTCGTCGCATACAGCCGGGGTCCGGGATAAGGACCGATCATGAGGCGTTTCGATCCGGCCCGGGTGCGGCTGCTCCTGTTCGACCTGGACGGCACCCTGTCCGACTCGGCCGAGGACCTGAGCGCGGCCATGGACTGGGCCCTGGGCATGACCGGCCTGGATTCGCCCGGCCGGGACGCCATCAGGAAGGCCCGGCTGGGCCGGGGCATCGTCTCCCAGCTGCGGGCCATCGCCGCCGAGCAGGGCCGGGCCGCCGAGGCCGAGCGGCTGGTCACCGTCTTCCGCAAGCGCTACGCCGCCCACTGCCTGGACGCCACCCGGGCCTTCCCGGACGTGGCAGACACCCTCAAAAATTTGCCCCACCCCAAGGCCGTGGTCACCAACAAGATGGAGGACCTGGCCCACAGGATCGTGGCCGGCCTGGGGCTGGCCCCTTATTTCCAGGCGGTGATCGGTTGGCAACCCGACCTGGCCCTCAAGCCCGACCCGGAACTGATCAACCTGGCCCTGGAACGCCTGGGGGCCGGTCCGGAGGAGGCCCTGATGGTCGGCGACACCCTGGCCGACGTGGCCGCGGCCCGGGCGGCCGGCGTCTTTGTGGCGGTCGTCGGCGGCGGGTTCGTGGATTTGGACGAGCTGCGGGCCGCCGGGCCGGACCTGGTCCTGGAGAGGTTGTCCGATCTGACGGACAACCTCAAACCGCGGCGCCTCTTCGGCCGTTGACCCGCCGGGGCGATTCCGAGCGTCGATCCGGGCCGTGCCGAGGCCGCCCGGCCAGGTCAACCGGACAGCTTGGTGAAGTGCTTCTCGTAAAGGAAACTCAGATCGATCCGCTTGGACAGCTCGGGAATCAGCACGTCCCGGAGGTACTCGGACAACGGCTCGACCAGGTCCTCTGACTTGAGGTCGAGTTCCTCGCCCAGGAAGAAGGCCAGCAGTTCCTCGACCGAGCCCTTGTCCCCGTCCAGATACCAGTCGATTCGGCCCAGCATCTCCTTGAGGGGGTCCTGCTGGTCGGCGTAACTTTCCTTGTACTCCAGCGAGAACACGCTGACCAGATACCCCAGCAGGGGTTCGATTTGTCCCGAGGAAAACTCGTCGTGGCCCTCGAGGTAATTGAGGGTCAGGATCAGAATGACCGGCGGCAGTTCCTGGGCCAAGAGGTCGCGTCTTTCGCCGCGTTTCTTTTTCGAGGCCTTCTTGGTTTTGTCCAGGACGTCCAGCAACCCCTCGGTCTGCGCCGGGAAGCGCTCCGAGATGAGTCCGTACACCCTCACCGCCAGTCTGACCAGACCTTGGGCCTGGTTGGCGTCCCGGTCGTTTTTCGTCTCCACGTCTTCAACTCCTCACCGTGGCCCCGTCTTCGACGTTCGCCAACAACAACTCGAGTTCATCGCCCACGTTTTCGCCCAGCACTTGTTCGACGATATGATCGATGCCGGCCTCGTCCACGTCGGATGGTGACTCCTCGGCGGCCTGACCGGTGGCGTCTCCCTGATGGTCGAGCATTTGGCGGGCCAGTTCCACCTGGCGGCGCAGGGGCTCTTCCCGGGAATTGATCCAGTCCCGGAAGTCGGCCAGCACGTTGTCCAGGGCCCTGTTCTCGGCCTCGATGAGTTCCAGGAAACGCCGACCCAAATCGAACAGTTGGCGCACCCGGGCGCTGAGCAGCTCCACTTTGGGGGCCAGGGACTCGATCCGGGCCTGGACCCGATCGAGCTGGTTCAGCCGATGGGCGCGCGCCGATGAGCCCCGGGGCAGGGCCGCCACCAATCCCTGGAGCTTGTCCCGAAGGCGTTCCAACTCGGCGGTCTGAAACGCCTGTCGGGAGGCCAGGGTATGCAGCCGACCCAGCTTGTCGGCCAACAGGGGCGTGTGCTGATCGGCCAAGTCTGTGATCATTTTGGCGAACCGTTCCAGGCTCTGGAAGATTCCCGCGTGATCCACGGCTCGGCCCCCCCCTGGACAATTTGATACTATATATACCGCCCCGGTCGGCTTGTCAAAACCGTTCCGGCATTTGACCGGCCGGGACCGAGGGAGTATCATACCGCGATACGCCAACCTGGGAGCCAGCCGTGACCGACGCCGAGTTGTACCTGCGGCCCACCGAGATCATCGACTCCGACAACCCCCGGCTGATCGCCTTGGCCGGGGAGATCACCGCCGGACTGGACCGGCCCGAGGACAGGGCCCGGGCCCTGTTCGAGTACGTGCGGGACCGTATCCGCTACAACCCCTATTCGCCCTTCTTTCTGCCCGAGCACTACCGGCCGACCTTCACCCTGGATCGGGGCAAGGGCTACTGCGTTCAGAAGTCGGCCCTGCTGGTGGGCCTGGCCCGGGCGGCCGGCATCCCGGCCCGACTCATCTTCGCCGACATTCGCATCCTGCGCTTCGAGGGTCCGCTCCGGGAGATGATGGCCACGGACCTGTTCACCTACCACGGCTACGTCGAATTGTACGTCCGGGACAAGTGGCTCCGGGTGACGCCCTCCTTCGAGCTGCCGCTCTGCGAGCGGCTGGGGCTCGAGCCGGTCGTCTTTGACGGCACCAAAGACGCCGTGTTTCACGAGCGCGACCTGGCCGGCCGGCCGCACGTCGTCTATCTGACTCACCACGGTTTCTATGCCGACGTGCCCGTCCAAGAGATCGTCGCCGCCTGGAAGCGGGCCTACGGCGAGGAGACGGTGACCGAGTGGATGACCTCTTTCGAGGCGTGAGCGATTGACCTTCGGCCCGGCGACCCGACGCGGGGCCACGTGTTTTTGTCGGTGAACCCCCGGATCAGGAGTGAGGGTTGACGCTGAAGGACCCGGTCAGCGGACTGTCCCACCTGGCGGGCGCGGTCCTGGCCGCGGCCGGCCTGGGGGCGCTGGTCGTCTTGTCGGCCCTGCACCGCGGCCCCTGGCACCTGGTCTCCTTCGTGGTCTACGGCGCGAGCCTGGTGCTGCTCTACACGGCCAGCGCCGTCTATCATCTGCTGCCGCTGTCGGCCGGGAAGACCCTCACTTGGCGGCGCCTGGACCACATCATGATCTACGTGCTCATCGCCGGCACGTACACCCCTTTTTGTCTGGTGGCGCTCCGGGGCGTCTGGGGGTGGAGCATCTTCGGCGCGGTGTGGGGGCTGGCCCTGGCCGGACTCTTCCTGAAGTTATTCTGGATCTCCGCCCCGCGCTGGATGTCGACGGCCCTCTACCTGGTCATGGGCTGGGTGGGGCTGGTGGCCATCCACCCCATCGTCAAGGCCGTGCCGATCGGGGGCTTGGTCTGGCTGCTGGCTGGCGGGGTGTTCTACAGCGTCGGGGCCGTCATCTACGGCCTCCGGCGTCCCGACCCCTGGCCGGGGGTCTTCGGCTTCCACGAGCTGTTTCACCTGTTCGTGCTGGCCGGATCACTCTGCCACTTCTACCTGATGGTCAGGTATCTCTTATGGCTGCCCTGACCGGGGACGACCCCGGGCGTCGTTGGAGCAGCTCCCGGTAGCAGGACTCGGGGACCCGGAGCGTTCCCCGGCCGAAGCCGATCTTGACGTCCGGCTGGTTGTCGCCGTGCCAGTCAGATCCGCCCGAGACCCCCAAATCCAGCCGCCGGGCGAGCCTGAGGAGGGACTTGGTCCAGGCCGAGTCTAACCCTGGGTGCCAGACTTCGACGGCGTCCAGTCCCATGTCCTTGAGTTCGGCGATTTCCTCGGCCAGGACCTCGAAGTTGAAGGCGTTCAAGGTATGGGGATGGGCCAGGACGGCCAGGCCACCGGCCCCTTTCAGGAGTTCGATGGCCCGGGGCGGATCGAGGCGCGCCCGGTCCACGTAGGCCGGCCGGCCCTTTTTGAGGTATTGATCAAAGGCGGCCTGGATGCTCGGCGCCCACCCCCGGGCCGTCATCGCCCGGGCGAAATGGGGCCGGCCCACCTGGCCGCCGCCGGCCTGGGCCGCCACCTCGGCCCAGGTCACGGGGTGACCCAGCTCTTGGAGTCGGGCCAGCATCCGGGGGTGGCGCTCGGCCCGGCCCTGTTGCAGCCACCGGAGGCCCTTGACCAGGTCCGGATGTTCGTGGTCGACAAACAGCCCCACCAGGTGCATGGCGCCGTGGGGGTGATTGGCGCTGATCTCGACGCCGGCAACGGCCGGCAGCCCTTTGTCCCGGGCCGCCGTCAAAAACTCGTCCACCCCGGCCGTGGTGTCGTGATCGGTCAGGGCCGCGGCCGCCAGGCCGGCCGCGGCGGCCAGTACGGCCACCTCGGCCGGGGCGGCGGTGCCGTCGCTGGCCGCGGAGTGGAGGTGGAGATCGATCCAGGCCGGCGTCATCGGTCCTCCGGCACCGGCGCCCCCTCACCATGGGCGTAGAGACGAAAGGCCTTGGCCACCCGGTCCCAGTTCCCCTCCCGATCCAGCGACCAGTAGCGGCCGATGACCGAGGCCAGCCGGCCCCGGCCCAGGCCGCCGAGCCTGGCCTCGACCTGCCCGATGTAGGCCGCGCCCGAGGCGTGGCGCTCGCCGCGCCGGCCGAGCATGCTGTGGACGAACAACCGCTCCGCCTCCCGGCGGCGGCAGAGTTCCAGCAGGGCGTACAGGTGATCCACCGAGCCGTGGCTCGAGTAGAAGGAGACGATGCCGATCAGGTGCAGGCGCCGGCCCCCGGCCTTGGCCCGCTCCAGGGCGGCGTTGAGGGCCGGGTTGTCATAAAAGGTCCCGTCGGCCACGGCCTGGTCGATCCGGACCCGGTCGGCCGGGATGATGCGGCCGGCCCCGGTGTGCAGGTGGCCCACCTCGGAGTTGCCGACCGACCCCGGCGGCATGCCCACCGCCTCTCCGGCCGCGGCCAGCCGGGTCCAGGCGTGATTGGCGAGCAGGGCGTCAAGGTGCGGCGTGGCCGCGGCCCGAATCAGATTGCCCTCTTGGCCGTCGCTCAGGCCCCAGCCGTCGATCAAGAGATACAGCACCCGCCGCCGTTCGGGAGTGGCCCCGATGATCAGGTTGCGGCCGGTGTGGCTGGGCGGCGGCTCCAGGCCCAACAAAGACAGGACCGTGGGCGCCACGTCCGCCAGGGCGCCGCCGGACCGGAGTTCGACTGACTCCAGGCCCGGACCCAGGACGGCGAACGGCACGTCGCTGGTCGTGTGCCCGGTGTTGGGCCGGCCGTCCTCGTAACGCCACGACTCGGCCGAACCGTGGTCGGCGCTGACCACGGCCATCACGCCCGCCTGCCCAGCCGCGGCCAGCACCCGGCCCGCCTGGGCGTCCACCGCCTCGACAGCCGCGATCACCGCCCCCTCGTCCTCGAGGTGCCCGATGACGTCGATGTTGCACAGGTTGACGAAGATGAAGTCCAGTCCGGGGTCCCCGAGGGCCTCGACGACCGCGTCGGCCACCTGGGAGGCGCTCAGCCCCGGGACCCGGGCGAAGTCGGCCACCTTGGGAGAGGGGATGAGCCGGCGCTGTTCGCCGGGCAGCGCCTCGTGACGCTTGCCGTTGAGGAAAAAGGTGACGTGGGGCGCCTTCTCGGTCTCCGAGATCTTGAGCTGCTGGCGCCCGGCGGCGCTGATCACCTGGCACAGGGTGTCGTTCACCTCCTGGGGCCCGAAGGCCACCGCCGCGTGGAGGTCGGGGTGGTACTGGATCATGGTCGTCAGGTTGACGCGCCAGTCCGCCGGTCGGGGGAAGTGACCGAAGTCGGGGTCCGCCAGGGCTCGGCAGAGTTCTATCTCCCGCTCGCCGCGCAGGTTGTAGAAG
The DNA here is from genome assembly GCA_018812395.1 of Pseudomonadota bacterium. Taxonomy (GTDB): domain Bacteria; phylum Desulfobacterota; class Desulfarculia; order Desulfarculales; family JAHJDS01; genus JAHJDS01. The sequence continues at coordinate 14,742 of JAHJDS010000114.1, read as the reverse complement.
ATGACCTCGTCCCCGGGTTGAAAGGCGCCCACCGGGCCGGCGTCGCCGATCAGGACCAGGGGTTCGAGCCCCTCGTCGTCCTGGCCCCGGTCGTAGGCCCGTCTGACGGCCCGGGACATGGCCCCGGTCGGGTGTTGATGATTCATCTGAAGTTCCTCAGGCGGCAAAGGCTACAATCTACTGGACCCGGCCGGTAAAATCAAGCCAGGCCGGACCCCGGGCCGCCAAATGACTTGGCTTTCACCGGCCCCATTTGCTAAGGTCAGGGGGGCGGCGCGCCCGGACCGGCTTCCGGCCGGGCGAGCGGCCGCTTCCGGGGTGAAGGAGAAGGAGCGGAGGATGAGCAACGCCTGGCGCCGGTTACTGACCGCCTTGGTGGTCGGCCTGTGTTTGGCCTCGACGATCCAGGCGGGGACGGTGACCGACGTCCTGCGGGCGGTCAAGGCGGCCAGCGGCAAAAAGGACGCCAAGGGCCTGGTCGCCCTGTTTCCCCGGCTGAACTATCTCCATCAGCTCCAGACCCCGCCCGGGGGCCGGCCGGTGACCCCGGCCATGGCCCGCGCGCTCCAGGCGGCCCGGAAAAGGTTCTTCGGTTTCGCCCTGGCCATGCTGGGTTCGATCGAGGACCCCAAACCAGTGGACCGGATGAAGTGCCCGATCAAGGTCGCCGGGTCGGCCGCCGTCGACCACCTGGACTTGGCCCTGGTTCAGGTCCGCCACCCCTGGCCCCGGTTCGTCGCGGCCTGGAAGTCAATGAGCCGGAGGGACACCCCCCAGGTCATGAGCCGCCTGGAGCGGGAACTCAAGCTTCGCGGCGATCTGGTCAAGGTCGGTCCCAAACGCTACGTCTACAGCCTGCTCGTCCTGGCCAGGCTCACCCCCGCCACCCGGGCCTTGTTCCAGCGGCTGTTCGGCTGGAAGAACAAGCGGCTCGCAGACGGATCTTGGGTCCTGGAGCGCTTCCACCAGCGCTCGGCCGGACGGGCCGACTGGAAGAGTCTCAAGGCCAAGCTCAAGTGCCGCTGAGATCGCCGGCCATCCCGGCCGCGTCCGCATAAAAATCCCCGACCGGAGGATGGGTCCGGCCGGGGATTAATGTGCGGGCCCCGTGGGGACTAGCGCTTTTTCTTTTTCTTTTTCCTTTTCTTGCCCCCGGCCGCCTTTTTCTGCTGTCCCTTGGAGACGGTCTTACCCTTGGTGATGGCCTGATCGGGTTTGGCCGACTGGGGTGTGGGCTTGGCCGCCGTCTCCGCCTCGACGGCCGCCTTGGCCGGGGCCTCGGCCGGTTCGGGCTCGGCCTTCGGGGCGGCCTTGACCTTCTTGACGGCCGGCTTGGCCCGCTTGACCGGCCTCTCGGCCGCCGGCTTTCGGCCGGGCAGCTTGGCCGTCAGCTTGGCCGCGGCCTCGACGCCGGCCTTGGCCGTGACCATCTCCGGCCAGAGCAGGATGATCGGGCTGGCCACGTACACCGAGGAATAAGTACCGACGGCGATGCCGATGATCATGGCCAAGGCGAAGTCCTGGAGCGAGGCCCCGCCCAGGAAGTACAGCGACAGGAGCACGACCAGCGTCGTCCCCGAGGTGAGGATCGTCCGGGCCAGGGTCTCGTTGATGGACCGGTTGACGATCTCGTCCAGCCTGGTCCGGCCGGCCTTGTTGACGTTCTCCCGAATGCGGTCGAAGACGACGATGGTGTCGTTGAGGGAATAACCGATGATCGTCAGCAGGGCGGCGACGATGGACAAGGTGAAGGCCTTGCCGGTCACCGAGAAGACGCCGACGGTGATCAAGACGTCGTGGATCAGGGCGACCGTCGCTCCCAGGGCGTACCTCAGCCCCAGCAGGACCGAGACGCCCAGGGTCAACCCCAGGGCGACGATGATCGAGATGAGCAGGGTCATCTCCGAGAAGTTGTTCACCGCGATCCAGGCGTAGACCACGCCGAACACGGCCATGCCGATGCCCACCGGCCACTGGTTCTGGAACCGGCCCGAGATGTAGGCCGTAATCAGGACCAGCGCGGCGAAGATGGCGCCCAGGGCGTTCTTACGGAGATCCTCGCCGACCTGGGGTCCGACCGTCTCCGACTCGGGGATGACGAACCAGACGCCGGGGAGGTTTTGTCGGAAGTGCCGCTGGACGACGCCGAGCAGATCGCCGGGCTTGGGGGCCTCGTCTTCCCCTTCGGGTGTCCAGCGGATGGGGAAATCGGCCGTCTGGTCCCGGTAGAAGGCCTCGATCATGTTGCCCAGTTCCGGGTCCTGTTCCTGGGCTCGAATGTCGTAACAGGCCACGTACCGGGCCGGGACCATGATCGGGACGTTCTTGACCTGGCCCCGTTGCCGGATTTTGATCTGCTCGAGGTTGATCAGCTCGGTCTTCCGGGCCACGTCGGTTTCGGTGGACAGATAGACCGTCTGGACCGTGGCGTGGAGGAGCTTGAGGCTGGGGTCACGCATGAGCCTCTTGATCTGTCTCAGGGTGATGTCCACGGGCTCGGCCCGCTGATAGGTCAGGCCGCCCAGCTTGGCCAGCAGGGCCCGGGCCCGGGCCACGTCGTCGGCCTTTTGTCTGGCCTGGGGCCAGGTGAAGCCGTTCTTGAGGTCGATGACGGCCCGGTTGACGTTAAAGGCGTGGTTGAGGGTAATCCTCAGGGTCCCGCCGGTCAGGTTCACCGGGCCGGTCGAGACGCCGGCCCGGGTCAGCCTGTCCTTGACCCCTTGGGCCGTGACCTTGGCGCCGGGTCCGACCTGGTAGGTCAGCCGGACCTGCTTGACGAACCGGACCTGCATGTGGATGCCGCCGGAGAAGTCCACGCCCAGTTTGAGGCCGCCCTGGACGACGATCGAGATCACCGAGGCCAGGATGGCCAGGGCGCTCAGGCACATGGCCCAGTAGCGTCGGCCGACGAAGTTTATATTAATGCCGGGTTTGATCAGTTCCATGTCGGTTTCGCTCCCTTGTCGTGTCCCGCCGGATCAGATGCTCAGTTTCTGGGGCTGCCACCGACCCAGGACCATGTCGAAGATGATCCGGGTGACGAAGATGGCGGTGAACATCGACGACAGGACGCCGATGGTCAGCGTGGTGGCGAAACCCTGAATCGGTCCGGTGCCGAACTGCCACAAGACGACGGCCACGATGAGGGTGGTGGCGTTGGCGTCCAGGATGGTCAAGGTCGCCCGCGAGTAGCCGGTGTCGATCGCGGCCCGCGGCGGCCGGCCGGCCCGGAGTTCCTCGCGGACTCGCTCGAAGACGAGGACGTTGGCGTCCACGGCCATGCCGATGGTCAACACAATGCCGGCGATGCCCGGCAAGGTCAGCGCTGCCCCGAGGCCCGCCAGCACGGCCAGGACGAAGACGATGTTCAAGACCAGGGCCAAGTCGGCCACCAGGCCCGACAGGCGGTAGAAGAGCACCATGAACAACAACACGATGATCCCGCCGACCACGATCGAGATCTTGCCCGCCCGGACCGAGGCCGCCCCCAGGGAGGGGCCCACGGCCCGGTCCTGAATGATCTCGACCGACACGGGCAGCGACCCCGACTGGAGCGCGTCGGCCAGGTCCCGGGCCTCCTCGGTGGAGAAGCTGCCGGTGATCTGGGCCCGGCCCTGGGAGATGACCTCCTGAATGGTCGGGGCCGAGTAGACCTTGCCGTCCAGGACCACGGCCATGCGCTTCTTTTCATGGGCCCGGGTGATCCGCTCGAAGTCGGACGCGCCGCGGCTGTTGAAGTTCAACGAGACATAGGGCCGGTTCCGGTCGTCGTAGGCCACGTTGGCCTTGTCGATGTCCTTGCCGGTCATCAGCACCTTGGTGTACAGCCAGACGCCTTTCTCCCCGTGGAGGGACGCGGTCTTGGAGTACTTGTACGCCGCGGTGTTGATCTCGCCGTCAGGCTTGCCCCCGACCCGCATCGCCAGATCGCACAGCTTCTTGGCCTCCTCGCAGCGGGGGCCGCCGGTCGTACAGGCGTTTCTGACCGCGGCGCAGGCCCGGGTGGCCGTCTCGTTGACCAGGCGGAACTCGAGCTTGGCCACCTGCTGGATCTTGCGCTTGGCCTCGTCCTTTTCGGTGTAACCGGGGAGCTGGATCAGGATCCTGGTCCGGCCGTGCCGGGTGATGTCCGGCTCGGCCACGCCGAAGCGGTCGATCCGGTTGCGGATGGTCATCATCGACTGGCGCACGGTGCGGCGGGTGATCTGCTCGATCCGCTTGGTATCGTAGGCGTACACCAGGCGGCGGCCCCGCTGGCCCCAGGGCGTGTCGCTGACCAGCCGCAGGTCAGGGGTGGTGACCGCGGTCTTGACCCGGCCCGCGTCCCGGCGGTCGATGACCCGGATGACCAGCTCGCCCGAAGAAACCTGGCCGGTCTTGGGATCACGGGTGACGGCGTACTCGATGGGCATGATGCCCACTTTGCCCCTGAGTTTCCCGGTCAGGTCGTACTTGACGTCGTCGAGCTGCTGGGAGATGGCCTCATCCACACGAACGGACAGGAGGAACAGCACCCCGCCCTGGAGATCGAGCCCCAGCCTTAGTTCGGGAATCTCCTGGAGCGTGCCTTTGCCGAACTTGTACTTGTGGCCCATGAGCGTCGGCCCCAAATAGACCAGGGCGACGACGGTCACCAGGGCCACCAGGGCCGCCTTGATAAGAAGTTGCCTGTTCACCGCGATTACTCCTTGGCCGCGCCGGGCCGCCTGATTCCCGTGTTCATCGACCGATCCCCGTGGCCGAACCGACCCGGGGCCGGGGCGAGGGTCCGCTGGCCCTCGAGCCGATCGCTCCCCGGACCGGGGCGCCGAACGGATTCGTCCGGCTCGTGGCCTTCATGGCCGGCGGCGGCCTTTACTTTCCCTTGTCGGCCTTCTTGTCGTTCCTGGCCTCGGTCTTCTTGTCGCTCTTCTCCGCCGGGGCCGCTGACGCCTGGGCCACCCCGGAGATGGCCCCCCGGTTGACCTTGACCCGGACCTTCTCCGAGATCTCCATGACCACCACCTGATCGTCCAGACCGGTGATCCGTCCGTGCAGGCCGCCGCTGGTCACCACCCGGTCGCCGCGCTTGAGCGCGCCCAGCAACGCCCGGTGCGCCTTGGTCTTCTTCTGCTGGGGCCTGATCAGCAGGAAGTAGAAGATGGCGAACATCAGGATCAGCGGCAAGAGCATCATCAGTCCGCCGCCGCTGCCGCCCTTGCCCCCGGCGCCGCCCTGGCCGGGGCAGCCGGCGCCCTGTCCCATGCCCATCAGGGAAAACAGGGCCAGGATCAGCGTCAGGTAGACCGCGAACCGCACGGTCTCCCGAATAATGCTTCCAATTTTCTTACGGTGCATCAATTGCCTCCTCATCTACCGCAGTGTTTCACCCCCCGCCCCCCCGGCGAGCGGATTGTCTGCTCTAGTTATGGTTTGAGGGCCGATTCTTCGGCCCTGGAAAATGTCTCCTCGATGGCCGTGCCCGTGGCCCTGATTTGATCGACCATCACCCCGAACTCACCCCGATCGATGGCCGCCCGGACGTTCGCCATCAGCCGGCCGTAATGCCTCAGATTATGCAGGCTCAACAGACGATACACCAGCAGTTCCCGGGCCACGAACAAGTGCCGCAGATAGGCCCGGCTGAAAGACCGGCAGGTGTAGCAGTCGCAGGCCTCGTCCAGGGGCCGCTCGTCATCTCGATACTCGGCCCGGCGGATGTTCAGCCGCCCCTGGCTGGTGAACAGCGTTCCGTTGCGGGCCATCCGGGTCGGCAGCACGCAGTCGAAGAGGTCGACCCCCATTCCGACCGCCTCGACGATCTCGTCGGGCAGCCCGACGCCCATCAGGTACACCGGCCTGTCCTCGGGCAACAGCGGCGCGGTGAAGGCCAGCACCTCGCGCCTGATCTCCCGGGGCTCGCCGACGCTCAGGCCCCCGATGGCCAGGCCGTCAAAACCGAGCTGGGCCGTCCGGGCGGCGCTCTCGGCCCGCAGCCGGTGATGCACCCCCCCCTGGACGATGCCGAACAGGGCCGCCCGGGTCCCGGTCCGGGCCGCCAGGCAGCGCTCGGCCCACCCGAGCGTCAGCTCCATCGAGGCCCGGGCGGCGTCCAGGTCGCAAGGGAAGGGCGGACACTCGTCCAGGACCATCATCACGTCCGAGCCCAAGGCCTCTTGGATGGCGATGGCCGACTCGGGCCTTAGGAGGTGCGTCGAGCCGTCCAAATGGGACCGGAACTCGGCCCCGTCCGGGGTCACCCGGGCCAGGGGGCTGAGCGAGAAGACCTGGTACCCGCCCGAGTCGGTCAGGATCGGGCCGTCCCAGCCCATGAAGGCGTGCAGGCCGCCCAGGGAGGCGATCAGGTCGTGCCCGGGCCGGAGATAGAGGTGATAGGTGTTGGCCAGGACCATCCGGGTCCCGCAGGCTTTAACCTCCTCGGGAGCCAGGGCCCGCACCGCGCCGTGGGTCCCGACCGGCATGAAGGCCGGAGTGTCCACCGGACCGTGGGCCGTGGTCAGCCGTCCCCGCCGGGCCCGGGTGCGGGCGTCGCGAGCCAGGACCTCAAACATGGGCCCGACCGGTGATGAACATGGCGTCGCCGTAGCTGTAGAAGCGATACCCCGCCGTCGCGGCGTGCTCGCAGGCCGCCAGGATCAACTCCCGCCCGGCCAGGGCCGACACCAGGGCCAGCAGCGTCGAGCGCGGCAAATGGAAGTTGGTGATCAGGGCGTCCACGACGCGGAAGTCAAACCCGGGCCGGATGAACAACTCGGTCCGGCCTGGCCCGGCCCGGACCCGGCCCGTCTCGTCGGCCGCCGACTCCAGGGCCCGGACCACGGTCGTGCCCACGGCGACCACCCTTTTGCCCGCCTCGCGGGCGGCGTTGATGCTTGCCGCCGCCCGGGGGGTGATGTCAAAGAACTCGGCCTCCATCCGGTGTTCGGCCAGGGCCTCGGTTCGCACCGGGGCGAAGGTGCCCAGACCCACGTGGAGGGTTATGTCCGCTCGCCCGACGCCGCCGTCCTCGAGGGCCTCGAGCAGCTCGGGCGTGAAATGCAGTCCGGCCGTGGGCGCCGCCACCGACCCGGGCGCCCGGGCGTACACGGTCTGGTATCGCTCCCGGTCCGCCTCGTCGGGCCCCGTCGGACGCCGAATGTACGGCGGCAGCGGGGTTTGGCCGTGGTCCGCCAAGGCCTCGGCCAGGGGCCGTTGGCCGCGAAAGGCGGCCCTTGTCCGGCCCTTGACCGGATCGGTCAGCACCCGGGCCTCGAAATCCGCACTAAAAACAAACGTCCGGCCCTGACGCACCTTTTTGGCCGGACGGACCAGGCAGTCGACCTCCGGCTCGGGGTCGTTCATCTGGTCCGGCCGGGGCAGCACCAAAAATTCGATCGGCCGGCCGTTGTCGGAGACCGCCTCCAACCTGGCCGGGACCACCCGGGTGTCGTTGAGCACCAGCAGGTGCTCGGGACCGAGCCGCCGGACGAGATCGCCGAAGGCCTGATCCGCCCATTGGCCGCCCACGGGGTCCAGCACCAGGAGCCGCGACTGATCCCGTTGGGGGAGCGGCTTCTGGGCGATCGACCCCGGCGGCAGGGCGTAGTCGTAATCAGCGATCCTGTCCATACCTGAAACTTGGATACTAGACCGAAAAAGGGTTAGAAAGTCAATGCTTTTTTCCCGCCCGCCGGATAAGGTATGATAATACGACAAACCCCGGTGGAAATCCACCCGGAGGACACCTTGATCCACGTCCCGGAAAACATTGTCACCATCAATCTGGACCACCTGGCCCACAACTATCACGTCATCGAGCGGCACCTGAGCCGAACCGCCCGGGTCATGCCGGTGGTCAAGGCCGACGCCTACGGCCACGGCGCGGTGGGCGTGGCCCGCCGTCTGGTGGCCGAGGGCGCCGAGGCCCTGGCGCTGGCCCGGGTGCCCGAGGCCGTCGAACTGCGTCAGGCCGGGATCACCGTCCCCCTGTTCGTCCTGGGCGGGGTCTGGCCCGAGGAGATGGGCCTGCTGCTCGAACACGCCCTGGTGCCGATGCTGCTCGATCTCGACATGGCTCGGGCCCTGGCCGCCCAGGCCGCCGCCCGGCACGCCAAGGCCGAGGCGGTCCTCAAGATCGACACCGGCATGGGCCGGCTGGGCGTCTTCTGGGAGCGGGCCGAGGAGGTTTTAAGCGGGATCAAGTCACTGGAAACCCTGGAACTGATCGGCCTGACCACCCACCTGACCCAGGCCGATAAGGCCGACAAGGCCTTCACCCGGGTCCAGGCCGGACGTTTCATAGACATATGTCGCGCCGCCGAGGGGCTGGGTTTCACCCTGACCCATAATAATATCGCCAACTCGGCCGCGGTCGTGGACCTGCCCGAGCTGGCCCCGGACTACTGCCGGACCGGCATCATCACCTACGGCCTGCTGCCCTCGGACGAGGTCGCCGGCGACCTGGACCTGCGCCCGGTGATGGGTTTCACGAGCCGGGTGATGCAGGTCAAGGAGGTTCCGGCCGGGACCGGGGTGAGCTATCATCAAACCTGGATCGCCGAGGGGCCGACGACCCTGGCCGCGGTGCCGGTGGGGTACTGTCACGGCTATCTGCGGTCGTTGTCCAACCAAGGCCGGATGCTGGTCCACGGCCAAAGCCGGCCCATTCGCGGCCGGGTGTGCATGAACGCGACCATGATCGACGTCACCGACCTGCCGGGCGTCAAGGCCGGGGACGAGGTGACCGTCATCGGCGACCAAGGCGCCGCAAAGATCACCGCCACGGACCTGGCGACCCGGGCCGGGACCATCAATTACGAGATTACCTGCCTCATCGGCACCCTCAACCAACGGCAATACGTGGGCCAGTGAAGACGGACCGAAGCGGCCCCGGGCGAAAATGACTTGATCGGACGCCGCTGTCCGGCTAGGTTGGGGGGCGGTGGAGGATGGACATGACCGATGACAAGACGATCTGCGCGGTCTGCGCCTGGCGCAAGGACTGCCTGAAAAAATTCAGCTTCGACACCTCGGGGCCCGTCAAGTGCGCCGACTATTGCCGGGACTTGACCCTGCCGGCCGACGAGGCGGATACCGAAACGGGGCGGGCCCGATGAAGGACCTGGTGGCGGCCCTTGTTAAGCGGGCCCTCGATCAGTGCCTGGCCGACGGGGTGATCAGCCCGGGCGAGGTCCCGGCGGTGGTCATCGAGCGGCCGGCCCATCCCGAGCACGGCGACTGGGCGACCAACCTGGCGATGGTCCTGGCCGGGCCGGCCCGGATGAATCCCCGGCGGATCGCCGACCTGCTGACCGAGCGGCTGGCCGACCCCGTGTTCGCCGCCGTCGAGGTGGCCGGCCCCGGGTTCATCAATTTTCGTCTGGCGGCCCAGGCCTTTCAGGAATCACTGCGGGACGCCCTTCGCCAAGGCGAGAACTACGGCCGCTCGGCGGCGGGCCGGGGACAGAAGGTCCAGGTCGAGTTCGTCTCGGCCAACCCGACCGGCCCCCTGCACGTCGGTCACGGCCGGGGGGCGGCCGTGGGCGACGCCGTGGCCAACCTGCTGGCCTTCACCGGACATGAGGTCGAACGGGAATACTACATCAACGACGCCGGCAACCAGATAAAAACCCTTGGCGAATCGGTAATGTCGCGACTCTCGGAAGATGTCAGTACAGGAACACCTCGTTCCGATGGCATTTTTTCAACGGATCAAGTCCTATCTGGCGAAGACTTTTGGGAGAGCCACTACCGCGGTGACTATATCAGGGAAATAGCCCACAGGTATGCGGCTGAGAATCGAAGTACGGTGGCGGATTTGATAAATGATAAGCAATTACCGGCCAAATTGGCTGATTTTGCCGGCGGCCTGATTCTTGGCGGTATCAAAGAGCATCTTAAAAGTTTTGGGATTGCCTTTGACAAGTGGTTTTCCGAGAAGGAATTATTCGATTCAGGGGCCGTCGACCGGGCCATGGGCATTTTACGTGACAAGGGCCTGGTGTATGAGAAGGACGGCGCGACCTGGTTCAAGGCCACCGAACTCGGCGACGAGAAGGACCGGGTGCTCGTCAAGGCCGACGGCGCGACGACCTACTTTGCCTCGGACATCGCCTACCACCTCGACAAGTACGAGCGCGGATTCGACCGGGTGATCGACGTCTGGGGGGCTGACCATCATGGCTATGTCCCCCGGCTCAAGGCCGCGGTCAAGGCCCTGGCGCCCGGCGGAAATGGCGACGACAAGCTGGAGGTCATCCTGGTCCAACTGGTCAACCTCCTCCGGGGCGGCGAGCCGGTGGCCATGAGCACTCGGGCCGGCGAGTTCGTCACCCTTCACGATGTTGTGAAAAAGGAAGGGGTCGGCCCGGACGCGGCCCGGTTCATCTTTCTGACCCGCAAGTCGGACGCCCCGCTGGACTTCGACCTGGAGGTGGCCAAGAGTCAATCGCTCGAGAACCCGGTCTACTACGTCCAATACGCCTATGCCCGGCTGTGCAACATCTTTGTCCAGGCCGAGCAGCGGGGGCTGGCCCCGCCCGGGCCGGACGAGGCCCCGCTGCATCGCCTGGAAATGGACACCGAGTGGGACCTCATCTCCCGGCTGACCGATTTCCCGGACCTGATCGCCAACGCGGCCCGGAACCTGGCCCCGCACAAGGTCACCTTCTTTTTGACCGAACTGGCCGGGGCCTTTCACCGCTTCTATTACGACCGGGAAAAACACCAGGTGGTGTCCGACGACCGGGAGCTGTCCCTGGCCCGGCTGGCCTTGTGCCAGGGCCTCAAAAACGTCATTCGATCCGGTCTGGGTCTGCTGGGCGTGAGCGCCCCTGAACGGATGTGATGGCCAAACGGCCCAACGAAAAGAAAGTCCAACTGAGCCGGCGGGCGGCCCTGTGGTACGTCACCACCGGGATAATGCTGTCCCTGTGGATGTTCATCCTGGGGGTGTGGGTCGGCCAGGGCGGTCTGTCCTGGCTGATCCAGGCGGAGGAAAAGCCGACGAGCCTGGCCCTGTTGCTGAGCCGGGGTCGGCCGCCGGTGGCGCCCCCGCCGGCCACTCCACCGGCGACGCGAACGATCCAGTCGCCCCCGGCCCCGAAGCCGGCCGCTAAGCCCCCGGTCAAGCCCATTCCCGGCCCCAAACCCGGCCCGTCAACCCCGTCCCCCCAGCCCCCGCCGCCCCCCAAGGCCAGGCCGGTGCCACCGCCCGACCACAAGGACAAAAAACCCCACGTGGTCATCGTGGCCTCGGTCGCCGGCCCGGACCAGGCCCGAAAACTGGTGGCTCGCTGGAAAAAGCTGGGGGTCAGGTTGCTGTCGGTCAAATCCGAGGTCTCGGGACGGCCCAGGTACCGCCTCCGGACCATCAAAACCTATACCTTCGCCGAGGCCAAAAAGGCCCGGGACCGGCTCAAGAAGCTGGGCCGCAAGATCGGGGCCGTCAAGCTGTGGATTATGAGGGTCGACCGTTAGCCAGCGTAACGTCCAAGTCATGATTCAGGATCGCCGTTCATCCAACCCCTTGGTTCCACACTAAAAAACTTACTTTACGCCTTTTTTCAGTCGGCCGGGGCGATTGATTTCATTTTGAAATATCACTGCAACTTGAAATCAAGCTCGGGGTCACTTATATTTGAACCGCCGTTCATCACCACCGAGGGGGCCACGTGGCCGACGACCAGAGCCGACACGACCTGATTCTCGACGCCATCACCGAGGGGGTGTTCACCGTGGATCTGGACCTCAATATCCAGACCTTCAACCGGGCGGCGGAAAGGATCACCGGCCAGGGTCGGGAACGGGCCGTGGGCCGGAAGTGCTACGACGTCCTGCGGGCCAGCGTCTGCCAATCCGACTGCCCGATGGCCCGGGCCCTGAAAACGGGCCGGCCCGTGCTGGACCGTTCGGTCGACCTCCTGGACACCCGGGGCCGGACCGTGCCGGTCCGGGTCCGGTCGGCCCCGCTCCGGGACGAGTCGGGCCGGGTGTGGGGCGGGGTCGAGACCTTTGTCGACCTGACCGCCCTGGTGACCCTCAAACGGAGGCTGCAGCGGACCCAGTCCCCCACGGAGATGATCGGCCGGTCCCCGGCCATGGCCGAGCTGTTCGCCATGCTCCCCCGGGTGGCGGACTCGGAATCCACGGTGCTCATCACCGGCGCGTCGGGCACGGGCAAGGGCCTCCTGGCCCGGACCATCCATAATGCCAGCGCCCGAAAAAATAAACCCTTCGTGGTCATGGGCTGCGGGGCCGTGCCCGAGACGCTGCTCGAATCCGAGCTGTTCGGCTACCGGCGGGGGGCCTTCACCGGCGCCGACCGGGACAAGCCGGGACTGTTGGCCGAGGCCCAGGGCGGCAGCCTGTTCCTGGACGAGGTGGGCGAGCTGACCCCGGCCGTTCAGGTCAAGCTTCTCCGGGTCCTGGACGAGAAACAGTACGTTCCCTTGGGCGCCTCGACCCCGCTTCGGGCCGACGTCAGGCTGATCGCCGCCACCAACCGCCGTCTCGAGGACGACGTTCAGGCCGGCCGGTTCCGCCAGGACCTCTATTATCGCCTCAACGTGGTCCGCCTGCGCCTGCCGCCCTTGTCCGAGCGGCGGGAGGACATCCCGCCCCTGGTCGATCACTTTCTGGACCGGTTGCGGGCCGAGACGGGCAAGGTCATCTCGTCGGTCTCGGACGAGGTCATGGACCGGCTGCTGAACCGGTCCTACCCCGGCAACATCCGCGAATTATTGAACGTCTTGGAACACGCCGTGGTGCTGTGCCCCGGGGAGCGGATCGAGGTCGATCATCTCCCGGCCGAGGTCCGGGCCACCCGGGAGGCGGGCGAGATGACCCCGCCGGTTGATCTGCCCCTGGCCGACCTGGAGGCCCGGGCCATTGACGCGGCCCTGGGCCGACACCGAGGCCACCGGGCCCGCACCGCCCGGGCCCTGGGCATTTCGACGAGCACGCTCTGGCGCAAGATGAAGCGCTATGGCCTGGGTGACTAGGTGCCTATATTTCAATTTGAAACAAACATTTCAAAATGAAATGATTATCGAGTGGAGGAATCGAGGAATAAATCTGAAATATGTAATAATGATCACAGGTTGACCTGGATCCATCACCTGGCCCGGAAATTGCCCCTTCCCAGCGCGAGGAGAAGACGCCATGACCCTGGCCATCACCGCCTGGCAGGACCGGGTCGCCCCTCGGTTCGACAAGGCGCCTCGTCTGCGCCTCTGGGAGGACACGGCGCCCCAGGGACGGGCCGACGCCGACCTGGATTGGTCGGACCACGGGATCGGCGAGCGTCTGCGCCGGCTTTCGGCCTTTGGGGTGACGGTCCTGATCTGCGGCGGACTGCAGCCCTGGATCGAACGGGCCCTTCACCAGGCCGGAATCGAGGTCATATCGTGGGTCAGCGGCGACATTCAGAAGGTGCTCGAGGCCTACCGGGCCGGCCGCCTGGACTCTGGAATAACCAGGAATCCCCACGGCCCTAGCCGACGGGGCGGAAAAAACCCGAAAAGGAAGTGACACATGGCTGATTTGCAATCTCCGGACGACATCAATCCGGCCGCTCAGCAGGCCGAGTTCAGACTGAGGCAGGCCCTGAGCAAGATCCAACACAAGCTGCTGGTCATGAGCGGCAAGGGCGGGGTGGGCAAGTCCACCGTGGCCGCCTGTCTGGCCCTGGGACTGTCCGACCGGGGCTTCAACGTGGGCCTGATGGACGTGGACCTGCACGGGCCGTCCATCCCGCGTCTGTTGGGCCTGGCCGAGATGACGGCCGACGTGGTCCAGGACAAGTACATCCGGCCGGTGGTCTACAACCGCCACCTCCGGGTCATCTCCATCGAGGCCCTGATGCCCGACAAGGACTCGTCGGTCATCTGGCGGGGTCCGCTCAAGATCGGGGTGATCAAGCAGTTCGTGTCCGACGTCAAGTGGGACGACCTGCACTTCCTGATCATCGACTCGCCGCCGGGCACGGGCGACGAGCCGCTGACCGTGGCCCAGTCGGTGGACGGGGCCCGGGCGATCATCGTGGCCACGCCCCAGGAGATCGCCCTGGCCGACGTGCGCAAGTCGGTCCACTTCTGCCGGCAGGTGGACATGCCCATCCTGGGCCTGATCGAGAACATGAGCGGCCTGACCTGCCCCCACTGCGGCGGGACGATCGATCTGTTCAAGTCCGGCGGGGCCGAGGCCGAGGCCCACAACTCGAATCTGCCGTTCCTGGGCCGGATCCCCATCGACCCGGCCCTGGTGGACGCCGGCGACGAGGGCCGGCTGCCCCGGGCCCTCGAGACCGAAGACGGCGCCGGGCCGGCCTACCGAGCCCTGATCGACCGGGTCGTCGAGGCCACCGGCGCCATCACCCCCCAACCCGAGGAGGACTGACCATGGGTCGGATAGCCATCAGCACATCCGGTGATAATCTCGAGGCCGCCGTCGATCCCCGGTTCGGCCGGGCCGAGCGGTTTCTGATCGTCGACGTCGGCACCAATGAGTTCGAAGTTTTGGACAACTCGGCCAGCGGCGCGTTGTCCCACGGGGCCGGGATTCAGACCGCCCAGGTCGTGGCCAACGCCGGGGTCGAGGCCGTGTTGTCGGGCTTTGTCGGACCCAAGGCCGTTGACGCCCTGGACGCGGCCGGGATCAAGATCTGTCAGGGCGCCACCGGCACGGTCAGGGAAGCGGTCAAGGACTATGTGGACGGCAAGCTGAACTCGTCGAGCGCTCCCCAAGGCACCCCCCGCGGCGGCG
>JAHJDS010000113.1 GCA_018812395.1 Pseudomonadota bacterium | reverse complement strand
GACGGCGCCATCGTGAAGGTGGCTGGCCTGAAGAACCTGCGCTTCGTCGGCCCGGCCCGGGTCGGTTTGGCCCGCCCTCGGCCGGCGCGACTCGGCCCAGGCGATTTCTTGGCCATCGGTTTGGTCTTGGTCTTGACCGCGGCGGCCCGGGGGTAGAGGTCCACGACCAGTTGGTGCCGCCGGCTGGGTGGGGTTCCGGACGGATTGACCAGGCAACTGACCTTTTTGCGGAAGGGCCGCGCCAACCGGATCAGGACCGTGGGCTGCTCGGTCTGGCTGCGGCCGATGACGGCGCGAACCAGTTTCCGTCGGCCCAGGCCTCCGGTGACCAGGGGCCGAGCCAGGACGGCCCCCTCAAAGACTACGGCCAGAAGTCGGGCCGACCGGCGGACGATCTTGTAATGCAACCTGGCCGGGGAATCGAACACGACCCGAGTGTAGCCCGGGTGGTCGCCGACCCGGACCCGGACGCGGGCCACCGGGTAGGTGGTTTTGGGCTTCGCCGCCGGACCGGGGTCGACCGCCAGGAAGACGGCCAGGCACCCGAGCAGCGCCTGGCCGAACTGAATCTTAAGCCGGGACATCGACCGGTTTCACCCTCGACTCGCCGCGTAAGGGCGAGGGCCCGTCACATCAGGTTGACAGCCGAACGCCGGAGCCACCGGACCCGCTTTTTGAGCTTCTGCAGCTCCTGGTGCTTGGCGGACGAACCCATGGTCCGACTCTGCTTGATGGCCTGGATCTTGGCCTGGATGCGGGCGACTTCGCGCTCGATGCGGGCCTTTTCCGCCCGTTTGGCCTCGGTGTTGGCCCGCGCGGTTCTCAGTTGCCGCCGCAGCCGGGCCAGGTCCGACTCGACGTCCCTTAACCGGGCCTCGACCGTGTAGACCTTGGCCCGGACCACGCGACGCTGACCGTCCAGCCGGCGGCGGTCGGCCAGCAACTCCTGCTGGTTCTGCCGGAGTTGGCCCACGTTGCCCTTTTTTTGATCGACACGTTCCTGATACTTACCCGAGGCCAGGCCGTAGACCCCGGACAAAAAACCACCCTGGTGCGGATCGGCGCTGCACCCGGCCAGGAAGGCCACGGCCGTCAAGCCGATCGCGCCGGCCGCCAATAGACGACACCAACGGGTCATAGGCTGTCCCTCCGCCTTGAATTTTGATTCAACCCAGTTCCGGGGCGCTGGCGATGGCCCGAGCCAGTTGCCGGCGCTTGCGGCTCAACTCGGACACCGCCCGCGAGTACCGTTCGATCTGCCCCCGGAGGCGGGCCGACCCGGCGGTGTTGCGCACGTCACGATACGCCAGCCGGGCCTCGGCCAACTTCTTCTTGACGTTGGCCAGGGCCTTGTCGATCAGCGCCAAGTGGCCTCGGGCCGAGTTCACGTCGGCCCGGGCCTGGTCCCGGGAGATCCGGCGGGCCGCCAGCCGGCGGCGGAGCGTGGCCAGACGCATCGTGTCCTGGGCGACCACCTTGCGGGCCGTTTCGTTGTAGTCGGCCAGACGCTGGTTCTCTTCCTGGTAGGTCCGGGCGTAGTAGTCCAGCCGGTCCTCGGCCCGGGCGTAGCGCTTCTTGGCCTTGCCCACCAGGTAACCGGCCCCGGCGCCCAGGGCCGCCCCGGCCGCGGCGCCGATGAGCGCTCCCTGGGCCCGGCCGCCGGACACCAACAGCCCGACCAGACCACCGACCACGGCCCCGACCACGGCCCCACCCAGGACGCTGCGGGTGATGATCCCGGTCTGGGACTCGAGGGCCTGACCTTCGGCGGTGTTTTCCTGAGAGGTCATACCCCCGCAGCTGAGGGTCGCGGCCAGAAAGATGACCGTCAACGGCATGACCAAATACCGTGACCACTTACGGTTCATCATTTTCATCATGGCTCCGTCTCTCCCTGGCGGCCGCCCCCGTTTCCTCGGGCGCGGCGCGGTTTAAACCTATATCTTCTGCACGGCGCCTATCTCGCGGCGCCACTTCTCTTCCTCGGTGCCCGTCCCCCGGTAGTGGATGACGTGGTCCAGGAACACTTTCATAAATTGTACCAGATTACGCTTGCCCTGCGCCAAGTACTTGAGCTTCTGTTTCTGATAGGCCTGCCGCAGGACGTCCCGGGGGTACTTGGCCGTGGTGTCTTGGACCGCCCCGCCGTAGGTCTTGACGTACTCGCCCTCCAGGGCCTTGACCTTGACCAGAAGCCGTTTCATCCGGGTGATGTCCTGGGCCCGGGTCGGATCGTCCGGGTCGGCCGGGGAGGCCTCGGCGGCCTTGATGAAGTTCTGGATCTTGACGACCCGGTCGTGATGCCAGCCGTGGATGACGCTGGCAAACGAGGCCCCCAGACGGAGCATGGACATGGCCGACAGGAGGTGGAACTCGTTACTGCGGGCGATGGCCGTGGTCATGCCGCGCTGGACCTGGGAGAGCTGGTGGCGCCAGGCGGCCAGGCGGGGGTCCTTGATCATCCGGGCGATGATCTTCGACGGGTCGGACAGGGTCTGGATGGGCGTCCCGGCCTGGGCCTGGGGCAATTGCCAGGAGCGCTGGTAGGCCCGCCGCCGGGCCGGACTGGTGATCAGGGGGGCGACGATGACCACCCGGAAGCCGACCGAGGGCGAGCGGTAAGGCTGGCCGCGGCGGCTGAAGAAGGGCACCTCGGTGCGGTGCGAGGCGCGGATGGCCGAACACTGGTCCGTGAACGACCCGCCACGGACGACGACGCCACCCAGGCGGCCCAAGGGGCGGTCAAAGGCCATCACCCTAAACAGCCCGAAGGTCATCTCGGCGGCGTTGCCCAGCATGTCGTGAATCCCCAGCTTGTTCGGCTTGAGGGCCCCGACGCGCTGGAGCCGGAACTTGCTCGAGGTGGGCGAGCCGAACCAGACGTACTCCCGGAGCCGGTGGCAGTCGCCGGGCTGGGAAGAGACATGGGTCGGCCAGCGGAAGGTGACCTGATCCACCTTGGCCCCGCCCCGGCAGGCGAACTCCCACTCGACCTCGGTCGGCAGGCGGACGAAGCCGTAGGACTCCTCCTCCCGGGGCATCTTCCCGGTCTTGATCAGATAGGCCGACAGGCGGCGGGTGAACTCGACGGTCTGGTACCAGCTGAGGTTGACCATTGGCCGGCGCGAGGGCGGTCCGGCCAGCTTCCCGGTCATGATGGCCTCGAACTGGGAGGCGGTGATCTCGTACTTGGAGATCCAGTAGCGCCAGGTGCCGTTGGACAGCCGGAACGAGCCGCTGATGCCCACCTGGTAGGGCGATTCCTTGAAGCGGTACTGGTTGGCCTGGCCCAGGGTAATGACCTGGTCCTTGAGCAGACCCTTGACCGGGATGTCCACCGGCCGGAAAACGATCGCCCCGCCGGTCGGCAGGGGCAACACCAGGTCCCCCGGGGCCGGTTTGGGGTTGTAGGCCTTGTCCGGCCATTTCCCGCTCTGGGCCCGGACCGCCACCAGCCCCCCCACCATCGCGGCGATCAAGGCCAGGACGACGATTCTGCGCACAATGTCACCTCGAAACGACCGTCACTCGTCCCGCAGGGCCTCGGCCGGCTCGATGGTCGCCGCTCGGGCGGCGGCGAAGAGCGAGGCCAGGCCGGCCACGGCCAGGGTCAGGCCCACGGCCGCCACGACGTAGCTGACGGGCAGGACGCACATTTTCTCGCCGGGCAAAAACTCCAGGGCCCGGTTGATGAAAAAGGCCATGATGTAGAAGAAGACGATGGCCACGGCGCCGCCGCCCAAGGCCAAATAGACGCCGTTGGCGATGGGAAAGCTGAGGACGTTGGGGCCGGACATGCCCATCAGCCTCAGCACCGACAGATCCCGTTTCTTGCGCTCGACCGTGGCCAGCAAAGACGCGATCAGGCTGGCCAGACCGCCGGCGATGCCGACGATGGCCACCAGCCAGAAGACCTTGGTGAGCCCGCGGTCCATGGCCCGGACCCGTTCGATCTCCCGGGCCTTGGTCGAGACCTCGATCCCCTCGGCCTCGAAAAACCGGCGCAGGCCCTCCACCTCGTCGATGGTCCGGGCGTAGAGGCGGAAGGTCGAGTAGCCCCGCCGGCCAAGCAGGAACAGACGGCGCCGGGGATCAAAGCCCGTGGCCCGTAGCCCGGCGGTACGAAAAACGCCCATCAGCATCGACGGCAGGAGCACCCCCCTGAGCCCGGCCTGGACCCCGACCACCCGGACGGGGACCGTCATCAACGCCGCGCCCTTGGTCGGAATCTTGAGCCGGATCACGTCGCCCTTCTTGACGCCGCGCATCGCGGCCGGGACGACCGTCTGGAGCAGCCGATCGGGCGAGGACTTCTCGTCGGCCCGGCCCCAGGGCACGGTGAAGGCGCCGCCGTGAATCTTGATCATCCGGGGCGAGGCCGAAAAGGCGAACAGCTTGACCGGCGCCGGCCGGCCGCCCACCAGGGCCGTGACGGACATGGGCTTGACCCAGGGGACGATCAGCGCCTCGCCGCCGCCGACCTTGTTCTGGACCAGGTTGTAGTGCTCGAAGTACACCGGCCGGCGATACACGGCCAGCCGGAACACGGGTTTGCCGGCCGGCGTGGCGAATCCCAGGTTGGCGGCGATCTCGCCGCCCTGGAGGCGGTGGAACCGAGTCAGGCCGGCGATGGTCCGGATCCTGATCAGCCGGTAGCTGGGCGGCAGGCGGTTGAACCAGAGGATGAACCCGTCAAAGCTGCCGTAAGCCAGGGGCTGCTCGCCGGGCCAGCCGTACTCGGGCACCTCCCGGCCGTCCTTGTACTTCTCGACGGCGTCCACCAGGGACAGCGGCACGAAAATCTCGTCGCGGGCGCCGGCCCGGACGCCGAGCACGGACCTGACCCGCAGGGTCACCATCGCTCCTTCGATCCGTCCCCCCCGGGACCGGGTCACCCGGGCGACGATCCGGTCGCCGGGCGAGGCGCCCAGTTTCTCGGCGGCGAAGCGGCTCAGGACGCACTGCCGCCCGAAGGGCACCTGACCGCCGTTATCCAGGATCAGCGGGTCGCCCGGCCCGGTGGGAAT
>JAHJDS010000112.1 GCA_018812395.1 Pseudomonadota bacterium | reverse complement strand
GGCGCAGCGAGGCCTTCTGTGGCCAGCCAGCAAGCCCCGTCGATGTTCGATGGGGCTTTTTCAGTGAACACGTGTTCACTGAAAAGCCCTCTGGGGTATCTTGCTGAACGTTGTTGGGGCCTTGCAGTATCCACACGGATACTGCAAGGCCCTATCGCGTAGGTGCTTTGTTGGATGGAGAGTTTTTTGTCTCTTTGCTGGAGAATCGGTCCACTTTCGTGAAAAACGTTTTTCACGAAAGTCCTGACCTGGCCGGTTCTGCAGATTTCGTGAAAAGCGATTTTCACGAAACACGACTTTTTCGCTTTTGGGAGGATTTGGGATGCGCCTTTGGCGGAACGTTCGCCGTGAAATGCCTAAAGAGCGGTGGTAGCTGCTGCTTGGGTAGAGCGAGCTATAAACTGATCATGATCAGTTTATAGCATGCGCCGGCGCTCTTGGACGGTGGAGAGCCGGGTCTTGGGCAATTTTTGGCCAAATCGCGGGTTCCAGAGTGCGCTGTTAACCTCGTGGTGACTACCAGCGCAACTCGCTACCTTTTGATGGTTGGTCAAAACGTCCAGTCAGACAGCGACCGGGCGTTTTCAGTCGCCTTTGGTCGACTGAAAACGGAATCCAACAATGTGGATTCCGGGGCTGGATTTGCATTGGAACTCGGTTTTCAGTGTCCACATGGATACTGAAAAACCGACAAGTACTTCTGCACGTGCCAGAGAGATTTCTATCGAGATCCCTGCCCACCAGACAGTGAATGTGCTACAATACCCTCGGTCGGAATGTGCTGTCGTGATTAGGGAAGTTTGGATGTCGATGTCCCGTTAATTCAAGTTAAAGCGCATTGGGATAGTTTAACCTTTCCTGTCGGTTAATCATGTCCCGTCTGTTCGTTTACGTATATTAGAGTAGGAGCGCAGCACTCGGTTGAGCGTTGGTGAGACTGGCGGCGGAGCGGGCTGATCACGGCAGGAAGACTACGAAGGCTTGACCGAGGTTGAGAAACGGGGCGACGTTCAGAAGTTTATCATACTTTACTGGGGGGTTCAGGGCAATGAAAGTCCAAAGCGGTAATTTTGTAATGTTTGTAGATGAGACAGGCGACCATAATATGCAGAGCATCGACCCTAACTATTCCGTTTTTGGGTTAGTGGGCTGTGTTTTTGAGCGGGCATACTATCGCGCGGTTGCCCGGCCGATGGTGGATGCTTTCAAAGTGCGCTTCTTTGGTGCTTCGGATATAGTCCTACATTCGCGGGACATCCGCAAGCACCAGGGGGTGTTTGCGTTTCTTGGGGATTCCAAGCGCAAGATCGAGTTTTATGAAGCATTGAATGATATGATGCGTCAGCTAGATTTTACCATTCTGGCCGTCGTGATTCTCAAGAGCGACCACCTGCGCCTGTATGGGCAGCAGGCCCAGCATCCATATCATCTGGCCTTGTCGTTTATCGTGGAACGCTATGAAAGGCTTGTGCAACGGTTGGGGGGTGGCGCAAGCACCGGCTATGTCCTGGCTGAGTCGCGTGGGGAGAAAGAAGATCGGCTACTCAAAGACGAGTACCAGCGGCTTTCTAGCAGTGGTACGTATTATCAAGGGTTGGGCAATATCACGGGGCTTTGGATGAGAAAAAAAGAAGATAACATCGTCGGTTTGCAAGTGGCAGACCTGGTGGCTTATCCTATCGCGGTCAAGACCCTGCGGCCTGGCCTTACTCAGAAGTCGTTTGATGTGCTCTTTGAAAGTGGCAAGATCGATGGTCGCCCCAGCGCACCGAGTAGGATCCTGGGTTATGGCCTAAAGGTTTTTCCTCAGCCAACCTTTGATCACTACAGTCTGTGGGGTTAAAACAAGACGCGAGCCCTATACGGCCCGCGCCTTGCGGCCGGGAAGCCCCGACCCATCTATCACTTATCATTATACCGGTCTGGTGAACATTTGTCAATATGCTTTTTGCTCCTTTTCAGCTGGATTAAGTAGTACAGATCCGCATTTGGCAGCAGGGAGGGCTGTCCTCAAGTGAATTCAGCTGCCCCCCCCCAGTGCCGATCTGCAAGCAGCAACGGCGCGAGGAGAATGAATCCTCGTGCTTAACCTGCAAGCCTTCAAGCCTACAATGTGCTATGTGGCATGAACCTATCATGGTCGGAAAAGGACACAGGAACACCCTAGCCAGGATCGGAACACTCGCTGTGTCCTTGTCCATTACTTGCCGCTGGTTTTGGTTGGGTCCACGATGATGTATTGTTGACCAGGCTGGAGTGTAGGGGGCAGAGGTTCTCCCTTGACGACAGTTCGCTCGATACCTGTTCTTCCTCCTCGTGGCCCCACAATCTCATACTGTCCTGACTGAGGAGCAGATTTGCCCGGCTTGAGAGTTGGTTTCTGCTTTCCCATAGATTCACCTCCAAATGTGATTCTTCAGTGTCGACGCTTGGCTATCGCAAAGTCTAGCGGGATGATTGACCAATGCAATAGGCACAATTGTCATACCCTTGTCGATGTGCTTGGTCGAGTGTGTCAGGGGTAAAGGTGACCGCATGCCCAGCCCGAATGATCTCGTCGATCTGGCATATCACTTGTTCGTTGTCCAGATCATGTATCTCCATGTGCCCTGGGTTTCGATTACCTACAAACCGTTTGCCGTAGGTTGGTGGTCCTGGTCTCCTTGCCATTTGTTTTCACCTCCTTGATTTCATATTTGTGGAAAATACAGTATGATAACCACAGTGGTCATCTCGTGCCAATTGTACTATACAACACCGCAGTTGTCAAGCGGTGCAAACCATAGTTGACAAAGCCAGTCAGCTTGGATTATAATATACCCACATGGAATAGTCGCAGATGGCTCAACAGCAGAGGGAGGCACAATGCAACCAAGATCATTGGGACAAAAGGTTCGGGAGAGGCGCTTGGAGGAAGGCCTCAGTCAAGAAGAGTTAGCTAGAAAAGTTGATATCTCGCGTAACTATCTGTCCCAAATCGAGCGCGGGGTAGCCACAAATCTATCCTGGCAAGTTGTGGAACGACTGATAACTACACTGGGAATAAGGTCATCAGAAATCCTCGAAGAACAATGGATTCCAAGTAGCCTGCCCCCTGGTTTAGCCGAGTTTGCTCTCATGGCCGACCTGCCAACTGGTGATGTAGAAATGTTAGCACAGGTTCGGTACCGTGGCAAACAGCCAACTACGCCTGAGGAATGGCGGTTGCTGTATAATGCGGTTAGGATAGCGATGGAGGGGTATGATCTGTGAAAGGCTTTAGTGATTATCAACACCCGGGCGAGCTTTTCATAGCCCAATATGGTCGAGTAACCGATAGACTGGGCGTGACCCGGTATGTTGATTTTTTGCGTCGAGAAGCAGGCTTAAATGACGAACCTCCTATCGATCTTGCTCTAATCTTCCGCCATTTTGCTTTCCCTACACCTAAGCGAGTTTCTCTCCCCGGTCAGTCTGGTGTCCTTATGGATCCTGATCGTGGGATAATATTCATTAGCAGCGACGACTCTGCTGTTCGTCAGCGCTTCTCCGAAGCTCATGAGTTGCTGGAGCTACTTTTCCCCGCACACTCGTCTTCCCCAAGCTGGAGCAACAGAACTCGGAACCTTTTCTCCGACAAAGTAAAGGAACGATTGTGTGAAGAAGGAGCGGCAGAGTTATTAATGCCTCTTTCAACCTTCATCCCTCACACACATCAATGGGGTGTATCTCTTGAGGCCGGGCAAAAACTAGCTGTACTATACGACATATCATTAACTGCCGCACTGCTACGGGCTGTGCGATTTGGACCGGGGAAGCACGCTCTTGTGCTTTGGAAACTAGCCTGGAAACCAACTGAGAAAGATACTTTGCTCAATCCTGATCAATTACCTCTCTTCGAGGATTACACACCGTACCCCCCATCTCAAAAACTACGGGTGCGGTGGGGTTGCAGTACACAAGGGGGGCCGTTTATTCCACCCAATAAATCGATCAAATTTGACACTCATATCTACCAAGCCTACGAACAAGGTTCAGTGACCAACGGCATGGACTGGCTTGACTTGTCAACCTTTCACGGGCACTGCTTCTGCGAATCTATGGCAATTACCTTGGACTCGGAACCTCACGTGCTTTCGGTGATCCATTTGCCAGAGGACGAACATAGCATATTTGATCGTTGAATTGCCTTGCTGTTTTGTATAAAAGCCTTCTCGTCGAGAGGGGTGATTTTTGTTTGGTACTCGAACTAGCAGAACGCAGTCTTAGGATCCCGCTCCCGCCGGTCCGGAGATACTGCTTGACCGCGCCGATGGCGATGCAGTCCCGTCCATAGGAACAGGTTTTGTCCTTTTCGACAAAGTGGATCTCTTTTCCCAGCACTACCCGGTACTCGGATCGAACGCGCCGCCCTGCGCCGGGACGCTTTGCGCCTAGCAGCGTGCTTTTGCTTGGGCCATAATAAATATCTCCTTCCCTTGAAAAAGTCGCGGCCGGGCTCGAGCAGTCCGGGCCAGGGTTTCTCTCCCCGTGCTGGGGAACCCCGCCCTGCTCCAGCATGTCGCCCAGGGATTCCAATAGACTGAACCCGATCTCGTAACACGTCTCACCCAGGTCGCGGGATCGGCGCGTCGTAAAGATCGCCGCGGCATTCAAAATCGTAGACCAAGAAGCTAACCAGCTTGATGATCCGCTCTCGTGCCAGTACCGCTCCAGGTTGCGGGTCTCGATCCACTTCGCGTGTCCAGGTGCATCGTCCCTGCGCGCCGGGGTAGGGCACCGGCTGGCCAAAGTACCGTCCCATTTGGACATGGCCAAGCTCGTTACTGGTCGCCGTGCCCTTTCCCTGCTGTCGGGATTTCGTTTTCCGGCGGTCTATAAACTGGTCATGATCAGTTTATAGACCGCCGGCGCAGGGCCTTGGGCCGGGCCGAGTACCATAGCCCGACTCAATGACCTGTCCACAACTATAGTCCAGCGCCCTTCCCGGCCCCAGCGCGAGGCGGCTTGCTCTCCCGGCCCGCATTCACCATTGGTGAGCAATATTGTTCACCAATGGTGGAACGAAAAACCTTGACATCGCCTCCGAAATGCTATATAATTAGGTTATCTTGGAAACCCGAGTTAGTCGAAAGGGTATTAACCGAATAACGCGAGCGCCCCGGCCAGGTGTGCAACCACCTAACCGGGGCTGACCCCACAAGCGACGCAGGCACTTGGGAGGCTAGCTGGATTATAACACAGCGGCTCTCCCCGGCGCAATACTATGGATCAGGGGAGGGCCTTTTTAGCGCCCTCCCCGTTACCGGCACAGAGGGAGGTCGCAAGGTGACGAACAGAGACAACGGGCGCACACAGGTGACGGGACTGGCACCACCGGGTTGGCGGCTCTGGCCGCCGCCCGACCATGGGCTGGCCCAGGCAGGGGCTGTGCTGGCCCCGGGCTAGGGTATGTGCCTGGGGCTGGCCGCCTCTACGCCGTTTGCCTCTGCGGTCGCCGGAACATGGGCGAGTACAAAACAGGCGGAGGTGATGCGGTGGACCAGATCGGCATCCCCGAGGGGTGGCTGACTACTGATCAGGCAGCGGAGCTGGTGGGCTATACGCCCCAGCACGTTGCCCGGTTGGCCCGGCTGGGCCGGGTGCAAGCGATTCGGGTTGGGCGGGACTGGCTGATCAGTCGCGGCAGCCTGCTAGAGTGGACAGCAACGGCCCGGACTGGTCCGCGGGGACCGCACCAGAGGCCGATGGAGGAGGACGATGAACGCGGGGCTTGACGTAGGATACAGCGCCACCAAGGCCTGGGCCGGCCCGGACCGGGCGGCGGTGCACATTGTTTCGGCGGTGGGGACGCCGGACCTGGCCCGGTTTTCACTGAATGGGCCGGATGGGTTGGTATTGGAGGAGCCAGAACGGGTGTTGGTGGGCGCCGGCGCGGTGCGGCAGAGCCGTTTCTTGACCCGGCGAGAGGATCGGGATTGGGTAGACAGCGACGAGTGGCGTACGTTGTTCCTGGCCGCGCTAACCGAGCTGACCGAGGCCACGGTGGTCGAGTTCCGCATTGTGACCGGCCTGCCGGTGGCCTTTTTCGAGGGGGACAAGGTCAAGGTCAGGGACCGGCTGCTGGGGGACCATCGCACCAAGCGTCCCAACCGGCGTGCCCAGATGTTCAAAGTCACAGAAGCGCACGTGATCCCGCAGCCTTTTGGGACTTTGCTCTCCGTGTGCTTGGATGATCGGGGCGCGATTGTGGACCAGGCCCTGGCGACGGGCAAGGTGGGCGTGGTGGACATCGGGGGCAAGACCACGAATTTGCTGAGCGTCAACCGCTTGGCCGAGATCTCGGCCGAGACGGACAGTGTGAACGTGGGGGCCTGGGACATGGTGCGCAGCGTGCGGCGTTATCTGTCCAATGAGTGCCCCGATCTGGACATCCGCGACCATGAGATTATCGAGGCGGTGATTGCGCGCCAGGTGAAATACTACGGCCAGCCGGTGGACCTCACCGCCGAGGTGAACAAGACCCTGGAGCCCATGGCCGACCAGGTCATGGCGGCGGCTTCCGAGATGTGGAACGGCGGCGCCGGCCTGGACGCGATCCTCATCGCCGGCGGCGGTGCGCTCCTGTTGGGCCCCTACATTGCGCCGCAGTTTAATCGGGTGGCTGGCCGGCCCGACTTTGCGCGGGTGGTGCCTGATCCTGTGTTTGCCAATGCGCGGGGGTACTGGCGCTTTGCCCAGCGCCTGGCCCGCGAATAGCGGAGAGGCGGCGACGTGGCCACGGTGACGGTGAGCTTTACCCTGGACAGCGAGACGGATCGGGACCTGGTGCGCTGGCTGGCGGCGCTGCCCCGGCGTCAAAAGTCGGCGATGATCCGGGACACTCTGCGCGTGGGCCTGGCGCGCGGCGATTTGACCCTGGGCGATGTCTATCAGGCCATCAAGGAAGTGGAACGCAAGCTGGCCCGGGGCGTTGTGGTGGCTGGCGGCGCTCCCGCCGGTGCTGCGCCCCGCGATTGGCCCGATGAACCGGCCGACGCGGCCGCAGCGCTGGACGCCCTGAGCAAGTTGTAGGTTGCTTGGGAAATAAACGTTTCCCGAGCAGAGTAGCGCCGGTCGGGAGGAGGCTGGCCACGGATACCCGGAGCTGGACGTAGGAGAAGAACATGGGCAACCTGGTCGTGATCACGGTGGCAAATCAAAAAGGCGGGGTCGGCAAGACCACTACCGCCGTCACGTTGGCGCATGGCCTGGCCCGCCAGAACTATAACGTGCTGCTGGTGGACCTGGACCCGCAGGGACAGTGCGCGTCTCTCTTGGGCCTAGCCCAGGAGCCGGGGGTGTTCAACTATTTGGTCAGCAACTCCCGGTTGCGGGACGTGGTGCGCAGCACCGAGCGGGAAGGGCTGTGGGTGCTGCCGGGCAACAAGCGCACCGAGACGGCCCAGGTGGTGTTGACGGCGGAAGGGCGGCGCAAGGATATATTGACCCAGCTCTTTGCCAGCCCGGTGGTTGATTCGGTGCGGCTGCATTACGTGGTCATGGACACGGCCCCCGCCGTGGGCGTGCTCCAGGCCAATGCCCTCTATGCCGCCGACCCGTTGATCCTGCCGGCCGCGCTGGACTTTTTGGCGCTGGAGGGGGTGGCCGAGGTGCTCAACACGTTGGATGCCTTGCAACGGCCCAGCCCCCCGGTGGTGCGGGTGTTACCCACGTTCTACGACGAGGTGACCCGGGAAAGCAAGTCCAATCTGGCCCGGTTGCATGAGGCCTTCCCCAATGCGGTCCTGGGGCCGATTCATCGGGCGACCATCTTGCGCGAGTGCGCCGCGTTGGGGCGGACCATCTTTGAACACGCGCCGGAGAGCCGGGCG
>JAHJDS010000111.1 GCA_018812395.1 Pseudomonadota bacterium | reverse complement strand
TATAGACAAATAACAGTTTATGCTAACTTGTTGTGTATGGCATTGAGTTTGGCGGCTCATTGTGATATATTAAAAGTATATAGTCAAGAACATCCGAGGCAAGACTAACCTGACGGAGAGGTGTTGTCATGAGAATATTCGTTAAAGGCGGATCAGCCAAAAACCTGCCACCCTCTAGCTTTGTTGGTCTTTATCAATTTATATATGGGTTAGTTGGGTCAGTGGTTATGATTTTCCAAGCTCGAAGAGAGCTCAGATCAAGGGAGGGGAAGTCATAACAACTTTTTTGCCGAGAAAATAATAAGTCGGCTTTTGGAGGAATTATAGAACCTCGGTTACAAAAATATACCAAATACAGTGGTGAATAGTTCTGTTGCGAGCATCGATCAGTTCCTCCGACTACAGGAGGTTGTCGTAGACTACAAGAAAAACACGCTTAATAGTTTAGTATACTGCACTGCCTTTAAATATTGTAACATACGTGACCGAGGGCTTTTAGGGCACAAACATTATAATTCACTCAGTTCCCACGGCAGCGAAGTTTTTCTGTGGGAGAGTTGCCGTTCCGCCAAATGGGTAGTGTACTGTCAAATCGGCCCCAATATCTTGCTGTCAACAGTGTGGTCAATGAATGTGACGGAAAAATAGTCCTCGACAAAGGAAAAAAATTCATATACCACTACATATTGTATTGGCAATACTAAATCATACTATATTTAGGGCAGTAAATATCATATCAAATAAATGTAAGAAAAACCGCTAGCAGTTGGTATTCAAAGAGCAAATTTCATCTTTGAGTATAACTAACCTATATAATTGGCAAATACCTACAGATACATAACCGTGTACAATGGCGTGGTATGTGCAAAGCAATGTCCTCGGAGTCGCCTAAAAGGGAGAACCACGGCATGACCGCCGGCCCGTCCGTCGCCAGACGACAAAAACACACCTTTTCCTCGTATAACTACCAGGTCCAGGCCGCGGACCAGGCCCCGGCCTGGCAGGCGGCCCGGGGGGAGCGCTATGCCGAGTATCGCCGGCTGTGGGCCGAAAAACCGGCCCGCCGCGAACCGGGACCCTTCCCGTTGCACCTGGACATCGAGACCACCAACAACTGCAACCTGAAATGCGTCATGTGCCCCCGGACGATCATGATTGACCGGAAGATGACCAAGTGGTCGCCGAAGGGCATCGGCTACATGGACCTGGCCGCGTACCGGCGCCTGATCGACCAGGCGGCCGAAGGTGGGGCCTATTCAATCAAGCTCAACTTTCTGGGCGAGCCGTTGATCCACCCCGACGTGGTCGAGCATGTGGCCTACGCCCACGCGGCGGGGCTGTACGTGATGATGAACACCAACGGCGTGGCGCTCAGCGCCAAACTGGCCCGCCGACTGCTCGTGGCCGGGGTGGACGACGTGTTCTTCTCGATCGACGGGGCGACCGCCGACCAGTACGGCCAGGTCCGGGTCGGCGCCCGGCTGGAAAAAGTTCTGCGCAACGTGACCGACTTCGTCCGGCTCAAGAACGAGCTGAATATGACCCACGTCCAGACCCGGGCGTCCATGGTCCTGGGCCTGGACGGCCTGCCCGACACCCGTCAGATACGGCAACGCTACGAGGGCATGTTCCTGGACCTCGGCCTGGACGGCGTGGGCTTCGGCGAGTGCTACGACCCCCTGGCCGATCACAGCCGGGGCCAGGACCGCTTCGTGTCCGGGTTCGCCTGCGAGCAGCTCTTTCAGCGGATGTTCGTGCTCTGGGACGGGGTCTACACCCCCTGCTGCGTCAACGCCGAGCGGGACTACGTCCTGGGCGACACCGGCCGCCTCGGCCTGGCCGAGGTCTGGCACGGGCCGCGCTACCGCCGCCTCCGGGAGCTGCACATCACGGACCGCTACCATGTCGAGTCCATGTGCCGGCGCTGCGTCCTGCCGCGGCAGTTCGAGGCCTCCCTGCGGGCCCTGGAAATAGCGGCCGACCCGAACGACGGGGTTGAAAAAGAGTGAAGATCAACCACAACATCGACTATCAAAAACAGGGCCTGGGTCAGAAGTGGTCCTTTCTGCGGCGTCAGGGCCATTTGCCCCGCTACGCCCTGCACCGGCTGCGCTGGAACCTGGCCCCGCGCCTGAGACGGGTGCTCGACTTCCCGGACCACGTGGACCTGGAGGCGACCAACGCCTGCCAACTCAAGTGCCCGATGTGCTTCACCCGGGTCACCGGCCCGCCCACCGGCCTGATGGACTGGGACCTGTATCAAAAACTGGTGGACGAGATCGCGGCGGCCGGCTCGTTCTCGATCCGGCTCTCGTGGCGGGGCGAATCCTTGCTGCACCCCCGGATCGTGGACATGGTCGCCTACGCCAAGCGACAAGGGCTGCCCAGTGTGTCCTTTTTGACCAACGGCGCGGGCCTGACCCCGGCGGTGTCCGAAAACCTGATCCGGGCCGGCCTGGATTACATCGTGGTCAGCATCGACGGCCCGGCCGGTATTTATGAGACCGTCCGGCGGCCGATGACCTTCGAGAAGATACTGGGCCATCTGCGGGGCATTCAGCAGGCCCGGGCCAGGCTCGACTCGCCGCGGCCCCTGGTCAGGGTCAACGCGGTGACCTATTTCCTGAACGGGGGGGAGCGGGAGTTTTTCGAGGCCATCGGCCCCCTAGCCGACAAGATCCTGCTGTCCAAGACCCTCAACTTCTTTGTCCAAAACGGCCCCCACCACCCGGAGCTGACCTGCGGCTACCCCTGGCAGCGG
This sequence comes from Pseudomonadota bacterium, assembly GCA_018812395.1. Taxonomy (GTDB): domain Bacteria; phylum Desulfobacterota; class Desulfarculia; order Desulfarculales; family JAHJDS01; genus JAHJDS01. The sequence goes on along the minus strand of JAHJDS010000111.1, from coordinate 3,569 downwards.
ATGATGGTCGCCTGGGACGGCCGGGTCTTTCCCTGCTGCGCCGACGTGGAAGGCGACTACCCCCTGGGCGACGCCAACGCTAGCAGTCTCCGGGAGATCTGGCATGGCCGTGCGGCCGAACATTTGCGCCAAACGATGATCGACCGCAACCGGTTGTCGCTGAGGCTCTGCCGGCGCTGGGACTGCGGCCTCGACGGCTGGGACCACGACCAGGACCCCGAGTTCATCGCCCAGATGGAGCGCATGCTCCAGGGCGAGACGTGTCTGACCGCCACTGGTACGGATGGATGACATGAGTCCCGAGAAACTGCTGCAGGCCGAACCCAGCGGCCAGGTCAGACTGGTCGGATTCGAGATCGATCCCTTCCTGGTAATGGCCGCCGAGTTCGGGGAAAGATTCACCGAGTATCGGGAGGCCTGGGCCCGGGCCACGGCCCAGACGGAAATCCCCGAGTTCCCGCTCAGCCTGGACCTGGAGCAGAACGCCACCTGCAACCTCCGCTGTCTGATGTGCCCCATGGGCTCGAAGGATTACGTCAACCCCATGGCCGACACGCCGGTCATGGATCGGGGGTTGTACGACCAACTCATCGACGAGGGCGCGGCCCACGGTCTGCCGGCCATGACCTTCGGCTACCTCTCCGAGCCGCTGCTGCGGCCGGACATCGCCGATTTGACGGCCTACGCCCGGGAGCAGGGGGTGATGGACATCCGCCTGGGGACCAACGGGACGCTCCTCAGCCGGCAGGTGGCCCGGGACCTGATCCAGGCCGGGCTGACCCGCCTCGAGATCTCGCTGGACGCGGCCACGGAGGCGACTTTTAATAAACTCCGGCGGGGCGGCAGTTACGGCCGGGTGGTCAGGAACATCGACGCGTTTTTGGAGGAGCGGGCCCGGGCCGGGTCGACCTGGCCGCTGCTGCGGCTGAGTTTCCTGCGCACCGGGCTGAACCACCTCGAGCTGGACGAGTTCATCACCCTGTGGCGCGGCAAGGCCGACTTCTTCTCCATCCAGGAGATGATCCTGTATGAGGACGCGGACATTGCGTCCGATCAAACCGTGAACGCGGGCCGAAGGCCCGAGCAGTTCACCTGCGCCCAGCCCTGGCAGCGGCTCATCGTCCGATCCAACGGCGACGTCTACCCCTGCTGCTCGGCCTATGGCACCCGGCTGGTCCTGGGTAACGCCCAAAAGGAGTCGCTCCACGACCTGTGGCACGGCCCGGCCATGAGCGACCTCCGTGGCCGGCTGGCCGAGGGACGCTACGCCGAGATCCCGGCCTGCCGCGAATGCGCCGAGCAGTCGGTCCTCCGGGGCTGATCTTAGAGGAGACAGAGGTGGCTGACACCGAGACCTACACCTACCAGAGCCCGACCTACCGGGAAATCCACCGCGGCCGGGCCGTGGACTGGCGCGATAGGCGCGGCCCGCGCTACGCCGACTACCGCCGCCAGTGGGACCGGACGGCCGCCGATCGCCTGGCGCCGGCCTACCCCCTGCACGTGGACATCGAGACGACCAACGCCTGCAATCTCCAGTGCCCGATGTGCCCCCGAACCCACCTGGTCAAGGCCGGCAACAAGCGCTGGTCGCCCGGGGGCAAGATCGGCCTGATGGACTTCGATCTGTACCGCTCCCTAATCGACCAGGCGGCCGAGCAGGGGGCCTTTTCGGTCAAGCTCAACTTCCTGGGCGAGCCGTTGATCCACCCGCAGGTGGTCGATCAGGTGGCCTACGCCGCCGGGCGCGGCCTGTGGGTGATGATGAACACCAACGCCGTGGCGCTGACCCAAACCATGTCCCGCCGACTCCTCGAGGCCGGGGTGTCGGACGTGTTCTTCTCGTTCGACTCGCCCGACGCGGAGGTCTACGAGCGGATTCGCGTCGGGGCCAAATTCGACCGGGTAGTACGAAACATTCAGCGGTTCATGGAACTAAAATACGAGACGGGCCGCCTCGACGTCCAGACCCGGGTGTCCATGATCAGCTACTGGGACGACAAGGGCGCGGGCGAGAACGAGCGGGAGGCCTATCTGGCGTTGTTCGACGAGCTGGGCGTGGACGAGATCGGGTTCGCCGTGTACACCGACCCCAATCTGGACTACTCGACGCTCCTGCCCGAGCCAATGGCCGATTTCTGCTGCGACGATCTGTTCCGCCGGGTATTCGTGCTGTGGGACGGCGCGGTCCAGGTCTGCTGCGGCGAGTGGGAGCGGCAGTTGCAGGTGGGCGACGCCCGCCGGAACTCCCTGGCCGAGATCTGGCGCGGACCGGTCTACGACATCCTGCGGCGGGCCCACGCCGAGGGGAACTATCACCGGATCGAGGTCTGCCGCCGCTGCTCGGTGCCCTATTTGATCGCCCGGGACCGGGCCGAGGCCCAGAGAGGTCGGGCATGAGCGACTTGGCCGCACCCCGGAAAACACATTGGTTTGTGAAGGAGAACGCCGCCGGACTTTCTATTCAGCGCGCTCCGAAACTGAATCCTGAAAAAACCATTGCGGGAGCGGTCGGCGAAAGATTCAATGAATACCGCCGGGAATGGCAACGGACCGAGACCTTCAGTTATGTCCCCGACTACCCCCTTCATCTGGACGTCGACACCAATTACACCTGCAATCTTCGTTGTTCGATGTGCCCGCACGGCGCGCCGGGAAAGGCGATCAAATACGAACACCGATTGCTGGATTTCAATTTGTACTGGGACGTGATCCGGGACGGCGCCGAAAAAGGTCTGGCGGCCGTCCGGTTGGGAATGACCGGAGAGCCGCTCTTGCGCCGGGACATCGTCGATTTTGTGGACGCGGCCCGCCAGGCGGGTCTGGTCGATATCATGCTGATTAGCAACGGCATGCTTCTTACTCCGGAATTATCATCAAGACTGATCGACGCCGGTCTGACCCGCTTGCAGGTGTCGCTCGATGCCGTGACTCAGGAAACCTATCAAAAACTGAGGCAAGGCGGCTGCCTGGAAACGGTTAAAAACAACATCGAGGAGTTTTTGAAGATACGTGACGGAATAAAAGGGAAAGACATCCCGGTGTTGAGAGTCAGCTTTGTCAGGACCTCGGTCAACGCCCACGAGCAGGACGCCTTCGAAGACTACTGGGAACCGCACGCCAACTACGTCTCCATTCAGGAGTACGCCGACCTGGTGGGCACCCCCGAGTCCATGGCCCTGATACCCGCTGACCGCAAGGTGATAGATGAATTCCGCTGCCCCGACCCCTTCCAGCGGATGGCCCTGTTCGTCAACGGCGATCTGTTCGGCTGCTGCTCGGACCACGGCCGGGAGTATCCGTGGGGTAATGCTTTTCAAGATGATGTGGGCGCGGTGTGGCGGTCGGACACGGCCGAGCGGTTGCGCGACCTGCACGTCCAGGGACATTGGTGGCGGCATCCGGCCTGCCGGGCCTGCGGCCTGGCCTCGGTGGCCCGTCTGCCCGCGGGCGCGGACTGAACGCCGTTCGAAAAAGATATCTTTCCCTCGAGGCCCGGCGGGACCGTCGCGCCTCAAACAAATATCCTCATGGCGGGGTCTGATCGGAGAGCCGATCGAGCCCGATCC